>JBAPYG010000111.1:0-22012 GCA_049284615.1 Acidimicrobiia bacterium | reverse complement strand
GAGATCCTCTGCCCGGTGACGAAGACGACACGTGCCCGGGGTTGGCGGAGAAGGAAGAGAAGAAACAGGAATCGTTCCTCATATGCCTGGAGTTGGCTCGGTGAGATCTCCACGTCGATGTCCGCCGACGGAACCACGACGATGGTCTGCGGGTCGCTGTTGAGATGGTCGAGAGACGACCAGAGAGGCACCAGCTTGGCTTGAAGTGCGTCGTATGCTCCCTGGTCGCGGGGATCTATGTGGGGGCTGGTGCTCATCGTGGTGTGGTCCCGATCGCCGGCCGATGCCATTCAGATCGGCCCGGTCCCAGCACCGGTGGGCCTCTTCCTTGGTCCCGGCCGAGCGTCATCCGTCGAACACGCCGGAGAGGAGTGAAGAGAGGTCCGATTTCGCCGCCTGGTGTGCATCGGGGTCGTACCCGAATTGCACGCCTATCTCCACACAACTCGACCCGACGCCCGCCACGTCTCCGCTGTCGGAGTCGATGATCTCGCCCTCGATCTCGACGAATTCGCAGTTCCGCGGGCTGGGGACATCGATGTGACCGGTGCCCGTCGGCGGCATCGTCTCGTTGTCGAACGAGTGGTGGGCTCCGGCGTAGGAGAAGAGCGAGACGTCGACATCAATGGTCCTCAGGCGATCGACATAGTCCTCGCATTGGTCGATCGGGGTCCAGTCGTCTTCGGTCCCATGGAAGATCCGGATCGGTGCCCCCAACACCAATTCCTCCCCCTCGAGCCTGATGAAACAGGTCGACGGATAGAAGGCGACGTGTGCCGCCAGATCGGGGGCGTCGTAGAGGTCCTGGAGTCTCGTCATCGCGGACCACAGTGCGGTGCGCCCACCGAAGGAGAAGCCCATGACGGCGATGCGGGAGCCGTCTATGTACGGGTTGGCGGCGATCGTCTCCGTCGCTCGATACAGGTCGACCAGCATGCTGGCCACGTTCATTGTCTCCCGTCCGGTGCAGACCTGGGAGATTCCCCTGCCCCCAAAGCTGTCCAGGACGAGGCTGGCGTGGCCCCACTCCGTCAAGTCGTCGACCCATCCCCGCTCCGAGCTACCGATGCCACCGCATCCATGTATGAGGATCACCGCAGGCACCGGGTGGTCCGTCGCCGGAATCGTCAGGCTTCCCTCCACGGTCACCGGTGATCCCTCCTCAAGGGCGGGCATGAATGGGTCCCAGAGTCTCCCTGCAGGTCGACGGATTCCACCGTGACGGATTCGGTGGAGGTCTCCTCGAGAGCCGCCGGGCCGGAACATGACGCGATCAGCGTGACCAGGATCGGCCCGAGGACCCACGTCAGGCGCATGCCGGTCGGCCCGTCTCCTCGGGGACCGCATCGCTGCTCAGTCGGTGGGCAAGAACCAATGGACGTAACCACAGCGGGCGCAGACGACGCAGGAGGCGCTGCTATTGAGCCAGTCGAGCTCTAAGAAGGTCATGCCGGTCGTGTTGATCATCCCTTCACGTTGATAGAAGCGGTCGTGGCCGCAGATCTCGCATCGCATGGGCTCACCCAGGATCTGCACACCTTGCGGCTCGGACTTCTCGAACAGTCCCATCGGCTCAGAATAGGACCTCAGTGGCATGCCGCGGCGTCGTGGATCTGGAGACTTCACCATGGGCGCTGTGGGCACCTCTTAGCGGAGTCGTCTCGCCCTCAGTACCTTGTCCTCGGCGTGTGGATGGCTCCCCGAAGGGGAAGGACGCGGGCGGGTCTCGTCGACCACGATCGCCCAACTGTCTCCCAGGGCCTCGATGACTTCGTTGGTCCCGAGGTAGTCGTCTGGCTCGAAGCCATGTGATCGGGCGTACTCGTGATCGATGAGGTGATGGGTCACGAACAGGAGTGTCCCGCCCGGGGCGACACCGGAGAGCAGGGCGGGAAGAGATTGCTCCGCTCTTGTCTTGAGCAGGGCGGGATAATGCGTTGTAACCAGGTCGAAGCTGCCGGCGGGGGGAGGCTCTTCGACGAAGTCTGCGCGAAACCAGCCAACTCGGGCCCCCGCCCTGTCGGCATGTCGGGTTGCGCGCTCGATGGCAACACTCGAGATGTCGATGCCGGTCACATCCCATCCCCGGGAGGCCAGCCAGATGGCGTCGCCACCCTCGCCACACCCGAGATCGACAGCCTTCCCCGGCTCCAGCGTCGAGACCTCGGCCACCAGGGCAGGGTTGGGGCGACCGCTCCATATCGCCTCGCCGTCGTCTCCCCGGTAGAGGTCGTCCCAACCAACTCTCCCCGTGATCGGCTGGTGGCGCTCGCCAGGTCCATGGGGCCCTCGCATCAATCGTGCCCTCTCATGAGAGACACCCGAAACGGTCGCAGCTCGCATCGGGCATGACCACCTTGATGAACAGGGTCGTTCTCCATGATCTGTCGGGCGGAGGCCTCGTCCGGAGCCTCGAAGATGAGGACCCCGGTGTTGGTGGGACCGAGGGTGGGGCCGGCGAGGATCAGCGTCCCTTCTTCGAGCATCCGTTCGGAGCGTTCGTAGTGACGGCTCCACACTCCCTCTTCCTCGGCCGTCATCGTCTCGGCGAAGTCTTCCCGGGGAGGGTGTATGAAGATGATCCATTCGGCCATCGCGTCATTCTCGCGTAAGCCCACCTCCAGATACGGTGGCGAGGTGAAGCGTGTCCTCGTCATCGGAGCCAGCAGGGGCATCGGCCTGGGATTGGTCGATGTCCACTTGGAGGACGAATGGCGGGTCCACGCCACAACCCGCGACGGCACGACGCCCCGTCATCATCGCAACGTCGTCTGGCATGGGCTAGACGTCCGCGACCGGGGTCAGCTGCAGTCGTTGATCGGTGAGCTGGAACCGGTCGATCGCATCATCCACAACGCCGGCGTGTTGCGCGCCTCCCGGCCCGAGTTGATGGAAGTGAACGCCGAAGCCCCGATCCGCATCGTCTCGGCCCTGCTCGACTCCCATCGTCTCGTGCCTGGTGGGACCGTGGCGATCATGACTTCACAAATGGGGGCCAGGCGGGGAAGGGAGGGCAGTCTCGGCGACTATGGAGATTCCAAGGCGATGCTCAATGACGAATTTCGTCATCTCGCGCCTGGTTGGGGCCATTCCGGGGCGATCGTCGTCGTGATCCACCCCGGGTGGGTGCGCACCGAGATGGGCGGTCCAAGCGCTTCGTTGAGCGTCCGATCCAGCGTCACCGGCGTCAAGGCCGTGCTCGACGGTCTCACCGGCGATGACCACGGGAAGTTCCTGACCTGGGATGGACGTATCCACCCCTGGTGATGGGGGTCTTCACACGACCGACGATGGGCACCTGCCAGGTCGTATCATCGGATCGTGGTAACCCTTCCGCGCGGGACAGTCACTTTCCTCTTCACCGACATCGAGGACTCGACCGATCTCAACGCCAGCGTCGGCGACGAGAGGTTCCGTGGGCTCCTCGAACGTCACAACGCCTTGATCCGGGCGGTGCTGGACGAGCACGGTGGGGTGGAGGTGGCCACAGAGGGCGACTCGTTCTTCGCAGTGTTCACGAGTGCGAGATCGGCATTGGAGGCGGCGGTAGACATCGACCTCTCCCTCGCCGGCGCAGACTGGGGGGAGTCGAAAGCGCCGCGGGTGAGGATCGGGGCTCACACCGGCACCGGGGTCGTCGGTGCCGACAACTATGTCGGAGTCGACGTCAACAAGGCACATCGGGTGGCATCCTCGGCGCACGGCGGTCAGATCGTCCTCTCCAGGTGGACCGTCGAGGCCCTGGGACCGGAAGTGCCCCGTCAGGGGACGATCACCGACCTCGGCAAGTACAAGCTGCGTGGTTTCAAGGAGCCCGAGTCGATATACCAATTGAGCGTGCCCGGCGTTTCGCTCTCCTTCCCGCCATTGCGGGCCCCTCGGGCCGAGTCACGCCTGCCGACCCAGTTCTCCGAGTTCGTGGGACGCGATGCTGAGATCGCCCTGGGAATCGAGGCACTGGGCAAGTATCGGCTCTTGACCCTGACAGGGCCGGGCGGCACGGGAAAGACCCGACTCGCCCTCGAGCTGGCGAGGAGCGTTGAGGAGCAATTCGAGTTTGGGGCGTGGTTCGTCCCGCTGTCGTCGATTCGGGAGCCTCACCACATAGCCGGTGCGATCCTCGACGCGTTTCAGCTTCAATCCGCTGTCAACGCCGACTCGGAGGAGCACGTCGCCAACTACCTGGCTGGAAAGTCGATGCTGCTCGTCCTCGACAACTTCGAGCAACTGGTCGAGGGCTCTTCCATCGTTTCGAACCTCCTCGATCGCGCCGGTCAGCTGAAGGTCATAGTGACTTCGCGGGTCCCCCTGCACCTGGCGGGGGAGCGCGAACTGCCGATCCCACCGCTCGACGTGCCCGAGCCGGGAGCCGCCGCCGACGTAGTGAGCGCCAGCGAGGGTGTGCAGCTGTTCGTCCGTCGTGCCTCTGCGGTGCGACCAGACTTTCGGCTCGACGAGGGCAACTTCGGGACAATCGCGACCATCACGCGTTCCCTCGACGGGCTCCCTTTGGCGATCGAGCTCGCTGCCTCGCGGATGCGGAGTCTCACCCCCGACCTCATCCTCGAGAGACTGGGCAACCAGCTATTGACCTCCCAATCGAGAGAAATCCCGGCACGTCAGCAGACCATCGTCAATGCCATCGGATGGAGCTACGACCTCCTCGACGAGTCTTCGCGCAAGCTCTTCGAAGAGCTCTCGGTGTTCTCGGGTGGCTTCCGACTCGCCGAGGCCGAGAAGGTCTGTGCCGATGGCCTCGATGTCCTCGACGGTCTGACCAGGCTCGTCGACCAGAGCCTTCTGCTGCAGACCGAGATCGCCGGAGAACCCAGATTCCGAATGCTCACGGTGATCCGCGAGTTCGCATATGCCGCCCTTGTCGCCCGGAGGGGCGATCGCTCCGTTCTCGACCAACATGCGGCCGTGTACCTACCGATCGCCGAAGAGGCCAGCCGAGAGATCCTCACCTCGAAACAGGGCTATTGGCTGGGCCGACTCACCGCCGACCAAGACAACATGCGGGCGGCGCTGGGCCATGTCATCTCGGTCGGAGACGGGAGCACGGCCTGCCGATACGTCTCGTCATTGTGGCGGTACTGGCAGATCAAAGGTCAGCTCACGGAGGCGAGGGAGCTCACCGAATCGGCCCTGTCCCTCGTGGAGGGCGTCGATCCGATCGCCCGGGCACATGCGCTCACGGCGTTGGCCGGGATCCTCTACTGGCAAGGAGACTGGCCGGCGACCTCGCGCCCGTACCGGGAAGCGCTTGAGATCTTCGAGTCACACGACCTGGAATCCGAGGTGGCCGGGGCGCTGTACAACCTCAGCTTCCCCTTGGGCTACATGGGCGACTTCGACGGGGCGATGGCCGTGCTGAGACGGTCACTCGAGATCAGTGAGAAGACGCACGACATGAACGGGGTCGGTCTCGCCTACTGGGGTCTGGGCAACCTCTATGCGTACCAGGAGAGGTGGGAGGAGGTGGTGGAGTTCTGTGGTCGCTCTGCCGACATATTCTCAGACATCGATGCGCCGTTCGACCTCGGCTGGGCTCGATTCATGCTCGCCTTCGCCTTTGCGAAACAGGGAAAGATCGATCCGGCGCGGGCCTCTCTGCGGCTCGCAGCCGACTTGTTCTCCGGGGTGGGCGACCTATCCGCCATGGCGCTGATCTTGGACTCGATGAGTGCGATAAGCCTCAAGGTGGGCGACCGTCGCCGCTCCGCGTACTTCGCCGGGGCCGCCCGTCGCATCAAGCTCGACACCGGGGTGACCATCGGCGAGGTCGACATCAACGAGTGGCCGGAGTCCGTCGAGTTCCTCTCCAATCTCGACGTAGAGGAGGCCGCCGCCCTCGATGAGGGATTCGTGGCCGATCTCAGCGATGTGATCGCAGCGTTGCGCCAGACGCTCGACTAGCCCGCTGAGGAGAAGCGAAAGGAATCGGTCAATTTCTCGATCTCCCTCGCCACGGCGGCTCCATTCCGGGTCACAGGTCGACCACCTCGATCCGGTCGTGGCTGTGCCGAGAGGGGCCTAGCCTCTCGGGACGCATGATCACCCACCTCGAATGCGGTCATTGTCGCGCCCGCCACCGAGCGGACGAGCTCCAGACGACCTGCACAGCCTGCGCCGGGCCGCTCCTGGCACGTTACGAGGTGGGCCCCGCGATGCCCTCGCTGGAAGACGTGCTCAACCGGCCCGCCGGCCAGTTCCGCTTCCACGAGATGCTCCCTGTCGACTCCGGAGCTTCCACGAAGACCCTGGGCGAGGGAGCGACCCCGTTGATTCCCGTGCCCGGTCTCGATCCCCGGGTGTTGGTGAAGGACGAGGCACAGAACCCCACCGGGTCATTCAAGGCGAGGGGAATGGCGGTCGCTGTGGCCCGCAATGCCGAGTTGGGCGCCGATCATCTCTGTCTTCCGTCGAACGGAAACGCCGGCGGCGCAGCCGCGGCATACGGTGCGCTCCACGAGGTCGACGTCGAGGTGGCCGTCCCGGCAAACACCCCACAGCCCCTGGTCGACGAGGTCGTGGCCTACGGGGCAGGCATCACTTTGGTCGAGGGGTCGATCGCCGACGCCGCCTCGGTGATGACACGGCGAGCTGCCGAGAACGGGTGGTTCTCGATGGCGACACTCGGCGAGCCCTACCGGGTTGAAGGCAAGAAGATGATGGGTTACGAGGTCTTCTGGGACCTTGGTCACCTTCCCGATGTGATCATCTACCCGACCGGGGGCGGGACGGGTCTCGTCGGGATGGTGAAAGCCTTCGACGAGATGGAGGCTTTGGGCTGGATCGGATCCGAGCGTCCCCGGATGGTGGCTGCCCAGATCGAAGGTTGCGCGCCCATCGTGTCCGCCTTCCACGACGGCAGAGACGATGCGGCGCCGTGGAGGGACCCTGTGGAGACGGCTGCCTTTGGTCTCAGGGTCCCATCTGCGCTGGGTGACAGGCTCATGTTGGATGGGTTGCGACGAACCAACGGCACGGCGGTGGCAGTTGCGGAGGCGACTCTGATCGAGGCCACGAAACGGCTGGCGTCCAGCACTGGCATATTGGGCTCGCCGGAGGTGGGTGTCTGTGTCGGCGCGTTCGATGAGTTAGACCGAGCGGGATGGATCGGGCCCGATGACGAGGTCGTGATCTTCAACACGGGGGCAGCGTCCAAGTACGGGCCTTCGCCCCATCGTTGTTAGCGTCGTCGTCATGAGCCGGGAGCAGAATCCGGTGACGATCGTCACCGCCGCGGGCCAGGGTATGGGGGAGGCCATCGCGCGGCGTCTCGACTCGGACGGACACCGTCTCGTCCTAATGTCCAACTCGGGTGGTGCGGAGACTCTGGCGGGAGAATTGGGTCAAGTAGGGCTGATCGGCTCGGTGACGGAGACCGACGATCTGCAGCGGCTGGTAGATCGGACATTGAGCGAGTTCGGCAGGATCGACGGCTTGGTCAACAACACCGGGCATGCCGCCAAAGGCGAGCTGCTAGATCTGTCCGACGCGCAGTGGAACGAGGGTCTGGAGTTGCTTCTCCTAAATGTGATTCGCATGGCCCGCCTGGTCACCCCGCACATGCAGGACGGCGGCTCCATCGTCAACATCTCCACCTTCAGCGCCTTCGAGCCGGATCCGAGCTTCCCCATATCGTCGACGTTCCGAGCGGGGCTGGGCGCCTTCACCAAGCTCTACGCCGACAGGTTCGCCCCGGCCGGGATCAGGATGAACAACGTCCTACCCGGGTTCATCGAGAGCTATCCGGTGGGTGCCGACCTCATCTCAAGGATCCCCATGCGCAGATCGGGCACGGTGGAGGAGATCGCCGCCACGGTGGCCTTTCTCCTCTCGGACGGAGCGGGATACCTGACCGGTCAGAACATCCGCGTTGACGGTGGGATAACACACTCGGTATGACCGACGTCCTGATCGTCGGTGGGGCCGCCATGGGTTGGGCGACGGCTCATCACCTGAGAAGGCTCGACCCGGCCTCGCGGGTCACCGTGATCGAGAAGGACCCGACGCTGCGGTTCTCGTCGACGATGCTCTCGGACGGAAACGTGCGCATCCAATTCAATCTCGAGGAGAACGTCGCCATCTCGATCTATGCGATGGAGTGCCTCGAGAGGTTCGCTGCCGACATGGCGATCGAGGGTCATGTCCCCGATCCCGAGATGCGCAAACAGGGCAACCTCTTTCTCGTGGCCGAGGAGGGACGCGCCGAGGCCATGGCAGGTCTGGAGACTCAGCGTCGTCTCGGCTGCGACTCGCATTGGCTCGACATGGCCGAAGTCGTCGACAGGCACCCGGCCCTCGAGTCCGGGGAGCTCGTCGGGGGGACGTTCGGGCCCAGCGACGGCTCGGTCGACCCGAGCGCGGTGGTCGAGGGCTATCGGCGCATGGCGCTGGCAGCCGGAGCGAGCACAGTGACCGCAACAGTCCGCTCCCTCCGTGTGGACGACGCCAAGGCGACGGGTGTCATCCTCGACGACGACACGCAAGTCGACGCCGAGGTCGTGGTCGTGTGTGCAGGGGCCTGGTCCACCGACCTGCTGGCAACGGTGGGTGTCGGTATCCCGGTCGACCCGGTGATGCGGACCGTCTATGTGGTTCGCGGCGATGTCCCCGGCGGAGACGACCTCCCGTCGTTCTTCCTGCCCTCCGGCGTGTATGTGATCCCCGAGAGTGCGGGGATGTTCCTGATCGCCTGGTCGACCGAGGACGATCCCGTGGGTTTCGATTTCAGCCCGGCCCCGAGAGAAAAGTTCTACGACTCGATATGGCCGGCGCTGGCCTCGGTGATGCCCGCATTCGACCGTCTCGAGGTCGTCAGGTCCTGGGCAGGGCTCTACGCCCAGAACCGTCTCGACTCCAACGCCATCCTGGGGGAATGGCCCTCGATCACCGGCTTGTTCCAGGCAACCGGCTTCAGCGGCCATGGTTTTCAGCAGTGTCACGCGGTGGGGCGTCATCTGGCCGAGCTCATCACCGGAGCCACGCCTAGCCTCGACCTGTCACGGCTCGGCGCGCAGCGAATCATCGCCGACCAGCCACTTCTCGAACACGCCGGACGCATCATCTGACCGACATGGTCTTCGTGGGCCGGCCTAGGCCCTGGATGACATCCACAACTGGGTGTAGCCAAGCGCCTCAGTCGAGCCCGAGGTGCTCGACGAGGAAGACGGCGCGATCCGATTCGATCGCGGCCACGTCCATGGCATGCCCGGTGTCGTAGGTGAGCATCTGTTTCGGCTCGAGAGCCGCACGAAACATCTCCGAGCCGGTCATGGGAGCGATGTAGAAGTCACTGGAGCCGAACTGAAACAGGAGTGGGCATCCGGCGGTGGGTATGGCCACGATCGGGTCGACCCGGCTCAGGGCTCGCATGTAGTCGAACCGGTCGGAGGTGATCGGCCAGAACCTCAGGAACCAGTCCGACCAACGCGCGGTCGGAGCGACCAGCACCGCACAGCGGGCCTCGATGGTATTCAGGAGTAGGGCTCCGTACATGGCGCCGAAGTCGTGACCCACCACCGCGATCCTGGATGGGTCGACGTCTTCGTCGTCGATCAGCAGGCGATGGACGCGGTGCAGGAACTCGATCTCGTCCTCGATCCTCCTGAGATCGCTCTTGGTGTCGGTCGGCGCCGATTGCCAGGGGAAGGCGAGTTGGGGGAGAATGGAGGTCACACCCCGCCTGGCGAGCGTCTTCGCTTCCTCCAGGTATTGACTCTTGTTGGCGTTCGGCGCCTCGTCGAACCAGTGGAGGAAGATGGCTCCGGGACCCGAACGACCTTCTTCGGATGTGACGACGTAGAGGTCTCGGCCGTCATCGGTCACGATGTCCGCGACGTGGATCGCTGCCCTGGTCATGCGGGATTTATACCGCTCCGGTAAGGGAATGGTCTCCATCGACCGATAAGGGTGACATGCCCAACCCGGTCCTCGAGTCGTGAGCCTGCGTCGCTCGTCCGCCCAGCCGACCATCGACGACGTACTGCACGAAGCGGAGATGGCACTGACCGACCCCGACGTGCGTCGGTCGCGTGAGCTCGTCGAGGGTCTGCTCCACCCGGAGTTCTCGGAAACAGGGAGCTCGGGGGAGGTCTACGACCGCGAGCGAATGATCGAGATGATGACCGGGGAGTCCCCCGGCGAGGTCATCATTCGCGACTTCGTCGCCGCGCCCATCTCCGAGGACATCGTGCTCGTCACCTACAGATCCGTCGGCCTGTCAGGTCAGGAGGCGCGCCGCAGCTCGATCTGGGTCCGGGTCGGGGAGCGCTGGCAGCTTCGCCATCACCAGGGGACCAGGGTCCCCGACCGTTGGGGACGTCTCCACTGAATCGCAGAAAATCTCCCTGGACCGGTATCCGAACCGGAGTCGTTGACGTTTACCTGATGTCTGGGTCGGGTTGGGTACGACTGAGATGGAGAGAGAATGTCGTCCTTCGACGCAAGACTTCGTGTACCCGGCCACGCCAAGCTTCCGCTCAACGTCGTAGTGGACATAACCGACGAGGTCCTCGCCGTCAGGAGTGGCGATCGCAAGTTGGGCGACTGGTCACTGCACACGATCCAGGTCTCCTCTCGCTCGGACGGCTTTCACATCAATCTCGACGACCAAGAGGTCGTGCTCAGCGTGTCCGACTCGGCACGATTCGCCCTCGAGCTCGGTGCCGCCGGCCAACATGGATCCAAGACGGGCATCCAGAGACGACTCGCCGGCATCACACCGGACGAGCAGTTCGCCGAGTTGAAGAGGCGCATCGCCGAAGTGGGAGACGCCCTCAAGGACGACACCGTGTCGCCGGACCGCGCCTTCGGGCAGTGGCTGCGACTGCTGAAAGACATCAATGTCCACCATGGCCAGGGCTCGATGCCGACACCACTGTTCTACCGATTGAACACCGAGCTCCTCGAGCTCATACCGGCGCCTGCCAGAGTCAGACAGCCAGTGGGTTGATCGAACTCAGTTGAGGTTCCCCATCCCGGCGACGAGCCGGTCGCGCTCGTCGGCGCATACCGGGCACACAGGCAGCCCGCGATAGTCACGGGAGGGGACCCAGACCTTCCCACACAGGGCCATGATGGCCTCGCCGGTCAGATACCCGCGCATCTGGTCGCCCTTCATCACGATGTGCGCTTGACCCTCGTCGTCACCAGTGCTGGTACGGGGCCGGCTCCTCGACACTGTGCGGGTGTCGGGTTCGGACATGTCGCGACGATAGACCGAGAGAGGTGCCCGATGTTCGAGGCCGAATGTGGCCCCGCATGACGTGGTCCCGGCGCGCCGACCCGGCGTGATCGCTCAAAGCGGGTGGGTTCGAGAAACCGCGATCGGGGGTACATTGACCCAATGCCCGCGATCGTCGGAGTATTCCCCGATAGAGACGAGACCGAGACAGCTATCGACCAGCTGGTCGGTCTTGGTGTCGATGGCAACGCCATCGGCGTGGTCTGGCGCGAGAAGACGGTGCCCAGGCATGAGGAGACCGAGATCGTCATCTACATCGACCACTTCGACGAGCCCGCCGCCGAAGCGCGCAAGGGTGCTATCGGTGGCGCTCTGGGCGGTGGCGCCGCCGGGGTCGGGACCGTGATCCTCGCCACCACGGGCGGGGTGATCCTGGGCACTCCGATAGGCGCCCTGCTCGCCGCCGGGACGCTGGGCGCGGCAGCTGCCGCCGGGGCGGCCGGGGCCGTCGGCGGGTCGATCACAGGTGGTGTGCTCGGCGCCTTGCTCGGCGCCACGGATCATGATGCGACCAAGAAGACAGTTAGGGAGTCCGAGTATCGAGATGTCATCGAGAATGACGGATTCGTGCTCACCGTCGATGCGAGCGAAGCCGACGTCGACGATGTGTCGGAGGCGCTCGCCCGGGTCGGAGCCACCGACATCTCCGTTCTCAGGGAGCACGGGGATCGTCCCAGGACCGTCGCCCGTCGACGCGACGACGACTGACCCGGGTAGAGAGAGGTCAGCCGAGCGTCCGGTAGCCACCGCGAAAGTAGACGAGGGGGTCGGAGAGCTCGCCGATCTCGACCTGATCGATCTCACCGATGACGACACCGGAGTGGCCGGTCTCGAATTGCTCTATGAATCGGCAGTGTGCCCGGTCCGATAGTTCGCTCAGCACCGGGCCACGATCGGTGTAGACGACTTCGAGGCCTGTGAACAGGCCCCCGGGACTGGGACGGAGCCCGGCGAAGACCTCTGCGAGCTTGCGATCGTCACGACGGCAAATGTGGACTATGAACCCCCCGGTCGCCGCCATCACATCCCAGATGTCGGCGGTCGGGCCCACCACGATGTGGACAACGCCGGGAGCGCCCTCGATCACGTTCAAGGACGACACTGTGAGCCCGGTTCGATTCGCCCGGGTGCCCGCGGTCACGATGGTGACCGGCGCGGTCAGACGCCCTCGGAAGCGCCGCACCGGATCGCGCTGGTCGGGAGCGTCGACGAAGGGGTTCTCGCCATGGATCATGCTGTCGCCACCATAAGTCCGAGACCCCACCAATCCGGAGCGCGGCTCGGCGTCGAATCAAGAGTGTGGGAGCCAGGATCGCAATCGTCGGGAGTGGTATCTCGGGCCTGGGCGCAGCCTGGGCGCTACACCGGGACAACGACATCACCGTTTTCGAGGCCGATGCCCGTATTGGTGGGCACAGCCACACCGTCGACGTGGCCACCGATGAGGGCGTGACCAGTGTCGACACCGGCTTCATCGTCTACAACGAGGTCACCTATCCGAATCTGACGCGTCTGTTCGGCGAGCTCGACGTGCCGACACAGCCGAGCGACATGTCGTTCTCCTTCTCCCTCGACGGTCGTCTCGAGTACGCGGCGAGCATCGGTGGGGTCCTGGCACAACCGTCGAATCTCCTCAGGCCGCGCTTCGTGAGGATGCTCCGGGACATCGACCGATTCCGTCGAACCGGGTCCCGGCTCACCCCCGGGCCCGATGAGACGATCGGTGCGCTGCTCCGCCGACACGGGTTCGGCCCGGGGTTCATGCACGATTACCTTTTTCCCATGACCGGAGCCATCTGGTCGTCGAGCCGGGAGGACATCGCCGGCTTTCCTGCGGCCTCGATCCTGGCCTTCCTCGGCAACCACGGCCTGATCGAGGTCGTCGGTCGGCCGACCTGGCGCACGGTCACCGGCGGATCACGGAACTATGTCTCCCGTCTCGTCGCCGGGTTCCGTGACCGCATTCGGACGAACACGCCCGTGACCGGTGTCTCCCGAGGTGCAGGGGGAGTGACGGTGCGGAGTGACGGCAGGGCAGAGACTTTCGATGAGCTGGTCCTCGCCTGCCACTCGGACCAGGCTCTCCAGGTCCTGGGCACCGACGCCACCGACTCCGAGCGTCTCCTCCTCGGCGCAATTCGCTATCAGCCCAATGTGGCGGTGTTGCACGGGGATCCGGCGGCCATGCCGACACGTCGAGGTGTGTGGTCGGCCTGGAATGCTCGCGCCAGGACCGAAGACATCGGGCCCCGGCCGGCATCCGTCACCTATTGGATGAACCGTCTCCAGAGCCTCGAAGGCCAGTCGCTCTTCGTCACCCTCAACCCGATCGAAGAGCTGAATCGGGTTCATGCCAGACTTCGGTACTCGCATCCTTCGTTCGACCGCAAGGCGATCGACGCCCAGGTTGGGATCACCGCCATCCAGGGTCGCCACAACACCTGGTTCGCAGGGGCGTATCTCGGCTACGGGTTCCACGAGGACGGGCTCCAGTCGGGGCTCAACGTCGCTGCGGCCTTGGGAAGTCCCTCGCCGTGGCACGGCAGTTTCACCCCGGCCAGCTCGGCGACGATGGCGCGAGCGCGGCCATGAGCGAGACGCGATCACGGTTCTACGAAGGGAGAGTGCGACACACGCGTCTTCGACCAGTTCACCATGACTTCACCTACCGCGTGTTCTATGGGCTGTTCGACATCGACGAGCTAGACCGTCTCGATCTCGACCTCAGGTGGTTCTCGGTGGGCCGGTTCAACCTCCTCAGCTTCGACCCCGATGTCCACGGCGCCGCCGATGGCACACCGCTGCGACCGTGGGTCGAGACGACTCTACGGGAGGCCGGGGTCGAGCTCGAAGGCGGGCCCGTGCGTCTGCTCGCCTTCCCCCGCATCCTCGGCTATGTGTTCGACCCCATCAGCATCTGGTATTGCCATGGGCCCGATGAAGATCTGCGTGCCGTGATCTACGAGGTCCGCAACACTTTCGGTGACCGACATTCCTATGTCGTGCCCGTCGCCGGAAATGGGATGACGCACGAATTCGCCAAGAAGCTCCATGTGTCACCCTTCAACGGCATGGACGAGAGCTACCGATTCACGATCACGCCACCGGCGAGGCATCTGTCGGTGTCGATCGAGCAGCGCGACCGCGATGGCTCGGTGACCAGGGCGGGGATGAGACTCACCGAGACCCCCTTTCGCGATAGCACAGTCGTCAGGCTCTTCCTCACTCACCCCCTGCTCACGTTGAAGGTGATCGGGGCGATTCACTGGCAGGCCCTTCTCCTCGGGTTGAAGGGGGCGAAGTTCCATCGGCGTCCCGATCCTGGCTCACATAGCATCTCGATCATCGACTCGAGGAGTGTGGTCAATTGACTCTCGGCGAGGATGCCCGGCTCTGGGCTCTCCGCTTCATGGCCCGGTCGGGCACGCTCGACCTGACCCTCCCCGATGGACGGGTGGTTCGCGTCGGGGCCGGGACCCCACACGCGCACTTGAAGATCATCGGCCCGAGTGTGGGAGGGATGGTGTTGAGACGGGGTCTCACCGGTTTCGCCGAGGCATATATGGACGGTCTCGTCGACACCGACGATCTGGGATCCCTGCTGTCCTGGGGAGCCGCCAACCAGCGGTCCTGGTTCGATCACCCCGTATCACGGGCGACCCTTCCGTTGCGACGCTTGTGGCAGAAGATCCGCCCGGGGCGCCGTCATCGCCGCGTTCGCTCGATGAACGACCACTACAACCTCGGGAACGACTTCTACGCCTCATGGCTGGATGAGACCATGACGTATTCGTCGGCGCGGTTCGCCACGCCGGACCAGTCGCTGGCGGATGCGCAACGCAACAAATATCGGGCGATAGCCGACCATGCCGGGTTGGCTCCGGGGATGCGCGTGCTGGAGATCGGATGTGGTTGGGGCGGTTTCGCCGAGTATGCGGCGCGGGAACGTGGTTGTGACGTGGTCGGGGTGACTCTGTCCGAAGAGCAGGCGGTGTATGCGCGAAAGCGGATCGTGGATGCCGGGTTGGCCGACATGGTGGATATCCGAATCCAGGACTTCCGCCAGGTCGAAGAGGTGTTTGACGCCGTCGTCTCGATCGAGATGATCGAGTCGATCGACGAGACCCAGTGGCCCGACCTGTTCGCCGAGATCTCGGGGAGTCTCGGCCCCGGGGGTCTGGCAGCAATGCAAGTCATCACCACGACCGACGACGAGTGGGAGCGCTACCGATCGCGGGCCGACTTCATACAGCAATACATCTTCCCGGGGGGTCAGCTCCCCGCTCCGAAGGTACTTCGCCGGCTGGCGGCGGAGTCGGGTCTCTCGGTCGAAGGCGTCGAGACTTTCGGGCTGGACTACGCCCGAACACTGTCGGCATGGCGTGCCGCCTTCTCGCAGCGATGGGAGGTCCTCACCGATGCACATGGCCTCGACGAGCGTTTTCGTCGTATGTGGGATATGTACCTGCTCTTGTGCGAGACCGGCTTTCGCATCGGCCGTATTGGCGTGGAGCAGTGGGTCTTCCGAAAGGTCAGTGCTTGACGTGGGCGCCGGCATGGAGCCGGTCGGCGAGTCGCGAGAACTGAGAGCGCTGGATGTCTCCCGAGATCATCGACTCGTAGCGGAGGGTCACCTGTCCACAGGTCTCACATATGACACGCTCCAACCCGTCGGAGATGACCGTCACAGTTTGGGCGTGCTCACACTCGCCCCACCGCGGGTGAGTTCGCGGCATCATCGCCTCCCAAATTCGCATGCAACCAACAGTCTCTCGGTGGAAAGGTCTTTTCACAAAGGTCATTTTCGGAGCGCGGGAAAGTGACTAGTCCCCCGTGTGACCAGGTTGCGCCTTGATTCCCATCGCACCCCGGGCCATACTCAACGCCAGATGGCCGTGAACTCCAACCCGACCTTCATCATTATCGACTAGGCGCAGACCACAACCGGTCTGTGCCCGTAACCCTCTGTGACCGCAGAGGGTTTCTTTATGGGCCACCAAGGACGAACGCATGGAACTCGAGATCTACGACACCACATTGAGAGACGGCTCGCAGCAAGAGGGGATCAGCCTCACCGTCAACGACAAGCTCCGAATCGCACGTCTGCTCGACGAGCTCGGTGTCGCTTTCATCGAGGGAGGGTGGCCCGGGGCGAACCAGAAAGACACAGAGTTCTTCGATCGGGCTCGAACGGAGCTGGACCTGAAGAACTCGGTGCTCACGGCATTCGGTTCGACTCGCAAGCCGAGGGGAGGTGTGGGCGACGATCCGCAGCTCCGGGCACTCCTCGACGCCGAGACGGAATTCATCTGCCTGGTCGGCAAGTCGTGGGACTATCACGTCACGGAGGCACTCCGCGTCGATCTCGACGAGGGTGTCCGGATGGTGGCCGAGTCCATCGAGTTCTTGAAGTCCCATGAGCGGAGGGTCTTCTTCGATGCCGAGCACTTCTTCGACGGGCACAAGGCGAACCCCGAGTATGCGCTCAGGGTGCTGTGGGCTGCCGCAGAGGCCGGTGCCGAGCGGCTCGTCCTCTGTGACACCAATGGCGGATCGCTTCCCTCGGAAACGGTGGCTGCGATCGAGAAGGTCAAGGCCGACCTTCCCCAGCTCGGGGTCGGCGTTCACTATCACGATGACGTCGGCACTGCCGTTGCGTCCTCCCTCGGGGCAGTCGAGGCCGGAGTGACCCAGGTCCAGGGTTGTATCAACGGTTATGGCGAACGAACGGGGAACGCCAACCTGTCCACCCTCATCCCCGACCTCGAAGTGAAGATGGGCCGGAAGGTGATCCGTGGCGATCTCGGCCTCATCACCTCGATCTCGCATCACATCGCCGAGATCGTGAACATAACCCTCGATCCGCATCGCCCCTATGTGGGTAGCTCCGCCTTTACTCACAAGGCCGGGCTGCACACTTCGGCACTGGCCCGTCGTCCCGACGCATACGAGCACGAGTCCCCGGCCAACGTCGGCAATCGAACCCGAATGGTGGTCAGCGAGCTGGCCGGCAAAGCCTCGGTCATCTCCAAGACGGAGGAGCTGGGGCTGCACGTCGACGACGTCAGCGCCGGGGAGATCGTCGAGAGGGTCAAGGAGCTGGAACACCAGGGTTACCACTTCGAGGCGGCGGACGGCTCCTTCGAGTTGCTGGTCAGGAAGATGACGGGCTGGACCAACCCGTACTTCGTCCTCGAGTCGTTCCGGGTCCAGGCGGAGCGACGCGTCGACGAGAGCATTGTCTCCGAGGCGACCGTCAAACTCGAGGTAGGTGGGGAGCGCAGGGTGAGCGTGGGCGAGGGGGTAGGCCCGGTGCATGCGCTCGACATGGCGGTGAGAGAAGCCCTCCGCGACGACTACCCCGACGTCGTCGACCTGCGTCTCACCGACTACCGGGTGCGAGTGCTCGACTCCAAGGACGGTACTTCGGCGAGGGTCCGAGTCCTCATCGAGACCTCGAACCAGACCTCCTCTTGGGGCACCATCGGAGTCCACGAGAACGTGATCGAGGCCTCGTGGGAGGCGCTGGTCGACGGAATAGTGGTCGGGCTTCTCCGTCACCGGTGACCGATCCGGCCCCGATAGCCTGCCCGACGTGAGTAGACACCACCATGGGCGAACGACCCCGTGACAGTTGATCCGTTGAACGTGGGAGTCGAGCCAACCCGCCTGGACGGCGATCCGCTCAGCCAGAGTCACATGTATCGACGGAGCAATTTCCCGATCCCGTCGCAGGCCCCCGATGGATTCGACGTGAATATCCCCGGAGCAGCGACGAGGCATCTGACCGTGGCCAGGCTGGCGATTCACGCTGAGGTGCGACTCGACATGGTCTTGGAGTGCGCGGGCAATGGCCGAGCGCTGATGAGCCCGGTCCCGAACGGCACTCCCTGGGGTCTGGACGCCGTCTCACCGATAACCGTTCGCGGGGCCCGTCTGCGCGACGTCCTCGGCGACATGTCGCCCCGCGTCGAGTGTGTCGTGTTCACCGGTGCCGACGTCGGCACGATCCCCGGCGAAGGAACGCAGCCTTATCAGTTCTCGATCGGACGTGAGCTGGCCGAGTCGCCCGATCCGATCCTGGCGACCCATATCGACGAAGAGCCACTGACGCTCGAGCACGGTGCCCCGGTGCGACTCATCGTCCCGGGTCACTATGCGATGAAGTCGGTGAAATGGCTGACCAGGATCGATGTCTTGGAGCACGAGTTCGACGGCCACTTCGTGAGGAAGTATCGATACTACGAAGACGAGTCGCGTCCCCAAGGGGCGGCCGTCGGTGAGATCGCGGTGCGCTCGATCATCAGCAGCCACGTCGGTGGGGCGACCGTGCCCGCCGGGAAGGTCGATGTCCTCGGCTCGGCCTGGTCGGGTGTCGGGGCGATCGTGGATGTCGAGGTATCTGCCAACGCGGGACAGGAATGGAGAGAGGCCCGTCTGAGCGACCCTGCCGGCCGCTTCGGCCCGGTCAAGTGGTCGGCCACTTTCGAGCTCGAGCCCGGTTCGGCGACTCTCATGGCACGGGCCACCGACGCCGGCGGGCTGACTCAGCCCCTGGAGGCCCGATGGAATGCAAACGGATACGCCAACAACGTGGTTCAGCGTGTGGAGATCTCCGTGCGGTGAGGACGGGTTAGAACATCCGTCGTGCCGTCGCCATGAGGACAGCGGCGATTCCGGCGACCACCGCCGCCCCCACCCATGCCGCCCCGAACGACCAGGTGCCGGCGACGACGCCAAACAGGACAGGGCCCGCGGCATTTCCCATCCCCAGCCCTGCCGTGCCGATCCCGGCGACCGCCCCGGGTCGATGGGGGTGGGTCTTGACCAGAGACAGGAAGAAGATCCCGGTCCAAGCCCATCCACCGGTGAACGCCCCGATGGTTCCGACCAACAGCAGAAGCGAGTTGCCACTTCCGCCAAGGGCCATCGTCACGGCTCCAAAGGCCAGCATCACGGATATCAGCTTGAACTGGGGCCCCCCGGTGCGGTCGGCGAGGACACCCGTGGTCACCCGAGCCACGATGCCTGCGACACTCCCCGCGGCGAGCAGGAGCCCGGCGTTGGCAGGCGACATCCCCATGGCCACGGCGCTGTCGGTGAGGAAGATGCCGACGCCGCTCGCCGCGGTCGTGCCCAGCGCCGCGGCCACGGCGGCGAGCAACAGTGCTCGACGCTTGGGTGGCGGGTTTGACTCGCGGCTGTCGCTCATCTCGATGGGGGTGGGCCGGCCCGTCGTGGCGAGCCGGGGGAGAAGGATCAGGATGAGAGCGAGAGGGAGGGCCCCCACCACGAATGCCCATCGCCAGCCGACGGTGAGGGCGATCGCGGGGACCGCCAGACCGGCGACCAGGGTCGCAGCCGGAATGGATGCCTCTTTCACCCCGAAGGCGAGGCCCTGGCGCTCCGGGGGAATCGAGCGACTCACCAGGATCGCCAGACCGGGGTCGGTGAGGGCCACGCCGACGCCGCCGACGCAGAGGAACGCCACCAACAGGCCCCAGCCCGATGCAGATGTGCCCAGGCCGACGAGGCTGGCCACTCCCAGCGCGCATCCGATGTAGATCGACGAACGCGGCCCGATACGGTCGGCGATGCGTCCCCCGAACGGCGAGCTGACCGCCCCGGAGAGAAACCCGATGGTGACCGCCGCACCGAGGGCTGCTTCCGTGAGACCCAGCTCATCCTTGATCTGCACCGCCAGACCCCCCACCATGAAGAACGGGAGGGCAACCAAGACGAGAGAGCTCACGATAACGATGAGACCCGTGATGGTGCTTCGTCTTCGGGTGGGTATGGCGGCGATGGCCGCCACCGTAGATCCGGTTAGCGTGCCCCGATGCGTCTCAGCGCCGAGGAACGAGCGACCATCGAGGGAGAGAGCGGGGATTCGCCGAGGATCGCGATGGAACTGCTGGTCGCGGCGGGGGAGACGATGGGTGCCGGCTCGTTGCTCGAGATCTCCGGAGCGCACATCGACGGTTGCCTGTATCACGGCGTGGCCGGTCTCGACTTCGCCCGGCTCCTGGCCGATGGCGGTGGAGAAGTCGCCGTCCCGACCACACTCAACGTCTCCTCGCTCGACCTGCTCCATCCCGGGCTCTTCCGGGGCGACCCCGCCGACGCGGAGAGGTCTCGAGATCTCATGTCGGCGTATGAGTCGATGGGATGTCGCCCCACGTGGACCTGTGCCCCCTATCAGCTGTCGGAGAGGCCCGGGCTGGGTGAGCAGATCGCTTGGGGCGAGTCGAACGCCATCGTCTTCGCCAATTCCGTCCTCGGGGCGAGGACCAACCGTTATGGAGACTTCCTGGACATCTGTTGCGCCATCACCGGTCGGGCGCCGGCGACGGGTCTCCATACCGACGCCGGTCGGAGGGCAACTCTCGGCCTGGACGTGGTCGTGCCCGACGAATGGCTCGACAACGATCTGCTCTACGTCGCTGTCGGCCTCGTTCTCGGACGGGTGGCAGGAACAGAAGTGGCCACGATCGACGGCTTGGACACCCGCGCCGACGAAGACCGTCTCAAGGCACTCGGCGCCGCGGCTGCCTCCTCCGGTGCCGTGGGGATGTTCCACGTCTCGGGGGTGACCCCGGAAGCGGAGACGCTGGGGGCCGAGCCACGGCGTCGACTCACCGTTGACCGGGAGAGGCTTGCCGCAGCGCTGACGACGCTCGGTGGCGCATCGGGTCGACTGGGCGCGGTGAGTGTGGGAACGCCCCACGCATCCGCGACGGAGCTGGAACGTCTCGCCGTCCTGTGTGCCGGACGCACCTCGAAGGTTCCCTTCTACGTGAACACCGGTCGCGATGTCCAAGGGTCCCGTGTTGAAGCCGTCGAGGTGCTGGAGGCATTCGGAGCCACTCTGGTGACCGACACGTGCACCTACATCACCCCGATCATCGGGCCGGTCGACGGATGTGTGATGACCAACTCCGGCAAATGGGCGTACTACGCACCCGGGAACCTCGGCGTCGAGGTTGCCCTGGGGACGCTGGAGGACTGCGTCGAGTCGGCGGTGCGGGGCACCGTGGTCGTGTCGGGCGAGTTGACGTGAAGGCGCTGGTAGGCGGTTCGGCCAGGGGAGAGTTGGTGATCCTCGACGATGGGCTCTCCTTCTGGGGTGGCTACGACCCCGAATCGGGTGTCATCATCGATCATGCCCACCCCCAATTCGGCACGTCATTGGCCGGGAAGATCGTGGCCATGCCCCACGGAAGGGGGTCGAGCTCCTCCTCGTACGTCCTTGCCGAGTCGATCCGCCTCGGCACGGCGCCGGCAGGCATCGTGCTGGGCGAACCCGACTCCATTCTCGTGATCGGAGCCATGGTCGCCCGGCTGCTGTACGGCGTTGACTGCCCGATCTACGTAACCGATCTCCGGGAATTGTCGGGTGGTGAGATCGAGTTGGGTGGGGTATGAAGATCGAACTTGGAAGGTATGGAGCATGGCAGAGGGCGTCCGATGTCACCCCCGAGGGGGCGGCGGAGGTCGAGCGCATGGGGTTCGGCGCCCTGTGGATGGGTGGTTCCCCCGGAGGTGACCTCGCCGGCGTGGAGGCTGTGCTCGACGCCACCGAGTCGATGCCGGTGGCAACGGGCATCGTCAACATGTGGCGCGACGATGCCGAGACGGTGGCGCGCTCCTATCACCGGATGAATCAGAAGCACCCCGACCGGTTTCTGCTGGGAGTAGGCATCGGTCACCCCGAATCCGTCAGCGAATACGACTCGCCATACGACAAGATGGTGAACT
>JBAPYG010000110.1:0-1626 GCA_049284615.1 Acidimicrobiia bacterium | reverse complement strand
AGACAGACTTCGCCTCGCTGTCGGGGACCACGGCACGGGGGTCGATCCCGTTGGCGAGGTCGTGGAGGTGTTGCCCTGCGGAGGGCCCCACGGCGCCAACCAGTGCGTTGAGGGGCAACGCAGCGATGTCGCCGACGGTCTCCACACCGAGCCGGGCCAACGCGGCATGCGTGGCCGGCCCCACCCCCCACATCGCGGTCACCGGCAGGTCTCTGAGGAACAGTCCCTGATCTTCGCTCCGTACATGTCGGACGCCATCCGGCTTGGCGACCTGCGAGGCCAGCTTGGCGACGAACTTGACCGCGGCGATGCCCACCGACGCCGGGAGCCCCAACTCCGCCCGGAGCCGCGCCCGAACCTCGTCGGCGACGGCAACCGGCGACACGTAATGCCTGCGGAGACCCCCCACGTCGAGGAAGGCCTCGTCGAGGCTCAAACCCTCGACGAGCGGGGTGACCGACCGGAATGTCGAGAAGACCCGGGTCGAGACCTCCCCGTACTTGCCATGTGACGGTGGGACCACGACCAGCCTGGGACAGTGGCGAAGGGCGATGGCCGTCGGCTGAGCGGAGCGCACCCCATGCTCCCTCGCCTCGTACGACGCCGAGGCGATGACCCCCCGGGGTCCCGATCCACCCACCGCGACCGGACGACCCCGCAATGCGGGGTCGTCGAGCCGCTCGACCTCGACGAAGAAGCTGTCCATGTCGACATGGAGGATCGTTTCGTTCCACACAGTCCGGCTCAAGGTACCCCCGAGCCGTTCTGTGAGGGTTTCCTACCAGGGCCTGGTAGGAAACCCTCACAGAACGGTTGAACGACGCCGATCGGGGCAGTTACCACGTGTAACTTCGCGGCGGAGCCAGACTACGGGCCGCATGGCCGCTCTCGTTCACTTGGTGAGACACGCCGAAGTCGACAACCCCGACCATCTCGTCTGTGGGTCGATGCCCGGTTTCGACCTGTCTCCGCACGGGCTCGAGCAGGCGCGACGGGTGGGGAGATATCTAGGCCCCCGTGCCGTCGTTGCCATCTGGTCCTCGCCGCAGCAACGCGCCCTCCGGACCGCCGAGCAGATCGCGGCGCGCAGCGCCGTCCCGGTGCGGGTTCACCCCGACCTGACCGACTGGAGTCTCATGGACCGCTGGAAGGGTCATGCCTGGAACTCGATCTCGAGGACGTTCCCCGGCGAGTTGGAGGCCTACCTCGAGCATCCGACCGAGCTCGACTTCGTCGACGAGCCACTGACGGCGGTCGCCGAACGCGTCGCCGCCGTGGCTCGTGAGCTCGACGCCGAGCATCCCCACGGCGATGTGATCGTCGTGTCCCATCAGGACGCCATCCAGGCCGGCCGCATCCAACTGACCGGCGGCGACCTCGCCTCGCTCCACGACGAGCCCCCGGCCAGCGGCGCGGTCATCTCGTTGCGGCCCGGACCGGCCTGGAAGGAAGAGACCTCCTGGCAACCCGGAGACTCCCCGCGTTTCGGTGAGAAGTCAGACCTGAGGGTCGTGCCGGCAGAGCCCGACCCGAGCGAGCCGTCGCCCGCCTGAGACGACCCAGCTTCGACTTCCAGCATCGCCGCTGGCAGACTTCTCGATCGTGAAGACCGCCGTCCTCGTCATC
>JBAPYG010000109.1:0-8136 GCA_049284615.1 Acidimicrobiia bacterium | reverse complement strand
CTGCAAACCCGTGTCATCTGCCCGCCCTCCCGCGCCGTGTCATCCGATCGAACCTCCCAAGTCTCAGCCCGGCGATGGCCAGCAACAGACCGCCGGCGACCGAGGCTCCGAGATACGCGGCTGCCATGGCGGGCCGCCCCGACTCGACGAGACGCACGAGATCGACGGTGAAGGTCGAGAAGGTGGTGAAGGACCCCATCACCCCGATGGCCCAGAACCTGACCCAATCGGGGTGACCCGCCGACATCTCCCGTCTCGCCATATAGGCGCCGAGGAGGAATGAGCCCAAGAGATTGACGACGAGCACCGGTGTCGGGAAGCCACGGTGCCCGATCGGGATCAGTTGGCCGAGGACGACACGTGCCATCGACCCGATCAACCCGCCGCAGAGCACCGCCAGCACCGCCGTCCAAGCAACGGTCATTTCATCGAAGGATCGACGGGGGTGCTCAGAGGACCAGCCGGATCAATGGGAAGTAGATCGCGGCGGCGAGCACGACGCCATCGAGTGAGGGAAGGAGGCCAGGAGGTCGTTCGGTCAGAGCGACGCGCCCGGTTCGGATCATCGACGAGAGACCCTGACCCGCCACCAGAGCCACGGCTATCCCCAGCCCGACCAGCAGGTACCCGACCACGTCGAGGTCGAGGAGCATGGCGGCGCCGACGGCGCCTATCACCGCACCGATTGCTGTCGTGGTGAAGCGGTCGAGGAACGGGACGGCGGGGAGACGTCCGACGAGGGCGCCCAGGCCGACCCCGACGATGGTCGCAACCAGGAACACGTCGATGGCTTGGGGGTCGGGGGTGAACGATGATCGCCCGAGGATCATCGACGCCGCACCCAGCGAGCCTATCAAGCCGACGAGGAGCGTCGGGGCGAAGACCTCGACCTGACGGTATTCGGGGAAGGCGACGGCCCATCCCAACACCACCGCCACCGCGATGGCCATCGACAGCCCGTATCCGGTGGGACCGAGGATGTGTGCAGCCAGGGTCGACGCTGCCACCGCCGTCACCACGGCGAGCGGGGCGAAGACCCGGGCACGGGTGGCGAAGGCAGCATTCAGGTCCAACGCCCACACCGCGGCGATGGCGACGAGGGCAGCGGCCCATATCGGCTGACTCTGGAAGTTGGCCAGGACCGCCACCGCGGCGATGCCCAGCGGAAGGAAGACGGTGAGATCGGTGGGCATGATGGTGGTGGGCTGGCTACCACCGGACACGGGAGGGAGAATCACCAACTCATCGCGATCGCCTATCGCGTCGGCCCGCCCCGCCTCCTCACCATTGACCCAGATGCGTGAGGCGGCGACCCCCTTCTCGAACTCGTGGCCGAACTTGTCATTGACGGCATCGATTGCCTCTCCCACCGTCGCGGCGGGCACGTCGAGTCGGGAAGTGCCGGCGATCTCGCGGAGGTTTGCGAACAGTCGGAGCTTGGCCATGCCAACCAGGGTAAATCGTGAGGGCACCCTGATGCGGGTAGATGCCTACCCTCGGCCTCATGGATGACCGGGTCCTCGTGGCAGTCGACGTGCCAATGGTGGGTGACGAGCGACACAAGAACTGGGCCAAGGTGGTCGAGAACGTGGACACGTCCAAGTCTTCGGGATGGGCGTTCGACGGGGAGTTCGTGGCGGCCGGTGGCATACAGGACTTACCCGCAGGGGGTGTGTTGTTGGTCTACGGGGAGCGTGGATCGAGGGCAAACCCACAGAGCGCGGCTCGGGTCTACACGGTCAACGTCGACGCCACCCTCACATTCGAGGCGGAGGCGAAGGGTCAGGCCTGGGCGAGAACGCTGCGCGACCCGATCGAGCGTCTCCTCGGCTCGGAGCGGGAGAGCCTCGACCTGAGCCATCTCCCCGACGACCTGCTCGCCGAGGAATTGAGATCGAGAGGATGGAAGGTGACCAGCCCATGAGAGCGATCGTTATCGAGACCAGCGGAGGGGCCGACGAGCTCGCCCTGAGGGAGGTACCCGACCCCATCCCCGGGCCCGATGAGGTCCTCGTCGACGTCGCCGCGGCGGGTCTCAACTTCATCGACACCTACCACCGCTCCGGGCTCTACCCGATGGACTTCCCATTCATCCCCGGTCTGGAGGGTGCGGGAACGATCGTGGGCCTCGGTTCGGCGGTCGACGGGCTCGCCGTCGGCGATCGGGTGGGTTGGACCGGTGCCCTCGGCAGCTATGCGGAGCGACACGTGGTGCCTTCGGCGAATGCGATCCCGGTGCCTGATGACATCGACATCGAGGACGCGGCTGCCGTCCTTCTCCAGGGGTTGACCGCGCACTACCTGGCCACGGACACTTTCCCGCTCGGCGCCGGCACACGCTGTCTCATCCATGCCGGGGCCGGTGGCGTGGGATTGCTGCTGACCCAGATCGCCGCGATGAAGGGCGCGCATGTGATCACGACCGTGGGCACACATCAGAAGGCAGAAATGAGCCGTGGGGCGGGAGCCGACGATGTCATCGTGTACACCGACACCGATTTCAAAGCAGCCGTACAGGACCTGGTCGGAGTGAAGGCCCTCGACGTCGTCTACGACGGTGTCGGCAAGGCGACATTCCACGACAGCATCGACTTGCTCCGGCCCCGGGGGCTGATGGTCACCTTCGGCAACTCCTCGGGGCCGGTGCCCGAGATCTCGCCACTGCTCCTCATGCAGAAGGGCTCGCTCTTCCTGACCCGCCCCACCATCGGGGACTATCTCCAGAGTAGAGACGAGCTGCTCGGCCGGGCCAACGACCTGTTCACCTGGATCACGGATGGAGACCTCGAGGTGACAATCGGAGCGCGATACCCACTCGAGGAGGCCGCCGACGCCCACCGCGCCATGGAGGCCCGTGAGACGGTCGGCAAGGTCCTCATCGTCCCCTGACGCCCTCCGAGCCCGCCGAAGGAGCCGCCGAGCTACTGGCTGGTGAGGGAGCCCAGTGCCTGGGTGACTGCGGCGTAGTCCTCGAGATGGGCCGCGGACGATTCCGACTCGACTACCTGGAGAGCGGTCATCTCGTCCGTGAGGCGGTCGACGGTCTCCTGGCTCACATCGCCGGCGGTGCTCCACACATACGCCACCGGGACGGTGATGTCACCCAGGTTGGATGGAGCCAGGGCGCCCTCCTCGGTGCGCCGGAACGACCAGACTGCATCGGTGGTGCTCTCGATGGTGACGATCGAAGCACGCTCGGCCAACTGTGAGTCGGTGGGACACCAGCCGCCGTCATCACAGTCAGGCGCCCAGGTGTCGAGGGCGAACCGCCCCCCCGTCTCCCACGTGTACGTGGCGGCCTTCCCGACCCAGGGGAGCTGCTCCAGTGAGACCTCGAGGGAGGGAGCGCCCCAGAAGTCGGTGTCGACCATCACGAGACCGGCGACGAGATCGCCATACGTGAGGGCCAGGTCGGCGGCCACCTCGCCACCGAACCCGACGCCGACGACCATCACAGGTGAGTCGTACCGCTGCTGGACGACTCCGGCGACGATCGAGGCCATGCCCGCGGCCGTGTACCTAGGATCGACCGAGGGAATGCGGTCGGAATAGCCAAAGCCGGGAAGGTCGAGCCGAACCCCCTGATACGGCTCGCCTAGCGATCGGGAGAGGTCGGCGAGGATCATGCCGCCCGTCACGTCGACGTCGTGGAGTATCACGACCGGCTGTGAGCCGCCCTGATCCGTGACGACGTTGATCCGAACCCCGTCGACGAGCGTCGTGTCCTCGAGGTCGAGAGCGGCGGCCCTCGTGTCCTCGGTCAGGTCTGCGCGCTGATTCGTCACCGCGGTGTAGATCACGATCCCGGCGCCCAGGGCGAGTACGAGCAACATGAGTATCCGGCCCACGGCTCGGCTCGAGGAAGGTCTGGTCGGTGGCTTCTGGAGACTCATCTGATCATCACGATGTGCACATGGCGGGGGCCATGTACACCGAGATTCAGTCTCTGCTCGATGTCTCCGGTGCGGCTTGGTCCGGTCACGAGCACCAGGTTGGTCGTCTCACGGACGCTATCGGGATTCTCGTGGGCCCAATGCGCCAGGGTCCTGACGACACGGTCGACGTCGAGCAGGGCGATGTGCACCTCCGGGACGATGCTGGCCATCCGGGGACGACCCGACCCATGGCGCAGCACGACGCTCCCGCTCTCGGCGAGGCCGGCCAGCGCCCCGGTGACCCCTACGTCGAGGTCCATGTGAGACAGGTTGTGCTCGCGCCTGCCCTGGGCCGGCACCACGTGGCCAATCCTCTCCAAACCGGCCGTCTGCAAGGCCGAGGAGACGCCTGAGGCAGGGAGGTCGTCCCAGGCCATGAATCTGGCCGCATCGTGACCCGCTGCTATGCCGACCACGGCCCGGGGCACTCCGTGACGCCCCACCGGCCCGTGCACCACCGCGTTGACTTCCTGGGCCCTGGCCCTGAACAGCGCGATCAGGTCGACTGGCGCGGGATCGGGGAGCTCCGGGCTCACCGCAGGGGGACTGGGGAGCACCGAGGTGAGGGTCGCCGTCCCCACGCGTTTGAGGAAGACGTCACGATCCACGATTCGACCTCCACCAATCGTTGAACGACTCCTTCGCCGGCCGGGGAAGGTCGCGACTCTCCGTCCAACCGCTCGCCGGGCCGGGGAGGCTCTTGATCCACCCCTGGCGGGAGAGAGGTGCGCTGAGCCGGGCCGCCCATCTCTTGGCCCGGGACCACTTCCCGGGCTGGGTCGTCGTTCGGGCGTAACGGTGCATGCCCCTCTCCAGCCAGCCGGGGAGACGTCCTTCCGCTGCGGCCTGCCGTCTCAGCTCGAGGAGCAATTTCGGGATCTGGATCCGCACGGGGCACACCTCCTCACAGGCACCACAGAGGGTGGAGGCGTATGGCAGCTCCCACCACGGGTCCATTCCCTCGAGACCAGGGGTGACGATCGATCCGACCGGGCCGGAGTAGACGGTCCCGTAGGCGTGCCCGCCCGCGGTCCGGAACACCGGGCATGCGTTCAGACACGCCCCGCAGCGGATACAGGCGAGGATCTCCGCGGTGGCACCGCCGAGGATGTCGGAGCGGCCGTTGTCGATCACCACCACATGGAGCTCCTCGGGGCCGTCCGGGTCATCGTCCCGCCGAGGCCCGGTCATCACATTGGTGTAGACGGACAGATGCTGACCCGTGGCCGACCTCGCCAGGGTCTCCAAGACGACGGCCGCGTCCTCCCAACGCGAGACGATCCGCTCCATCCCCATCAGGGCGACATGGACCCGGGGCGCCGTGGTCGTGTAGCGGCCGTTGCCCTCGTTGGTGACGAGGACGACCGAGCCGGACTCGGCAACCGCCAGATTCACCCCGGACACGCCGGCGTCGGCGCGGAGGAAGAGCTCCCGCATGTGGGCTCGGGCGATCCGGTTGAGCTCGAACGGGTCGTCGGTGTAGGGCACGTCGAGCTTCCCGGCGAAGAGTCGGCCCACGTCCTGGGCGGTCATGTGCATGACCGGGGCGATTATGTGCGAAGGGGTGTCCCCGGCGAGTTGGACGATGAACTCGCCGAGATCCGTCTCGACCACCGTCATGCCCGTCGCCTCGAGATGGTGATTCAGCTCGATCTCCTCGGACACCATCGATTTCGACTTGACGACCAGCTCGGCGCCGGCGTTCTCCAGGATGTCGGTGGCGATTCGCCGAGCCTCTGCGGCGTCGGACGCCCAGTGCACGTGCCCACCGGCCTCCTCGACCCGATCGGCGAAATGGCCGAGCAGCCGGTCCAAGTTGGCCAGGGCGTGGAGACGAATCGCCCGCGACCTGTCACGTAGGGCCTCACCCATCGGGAACTCGGAGAAGGCCTGCTCACGACGCACCAGGAAGTTCCGGATGCCCGCCTCGACTGCCTCGGCCTCGTGGGTGCCGATCAGCGCCTCGGCACGGGTGAGGAATGTGACCGGTTCGCTCATCCGCCGTCTGCCAGGAGCTCGGCGATGTGCCGCACCTCGATGGGTGAGCCTCGGCGTCGCAGACCACCTTCGAGATGCAAGAGGCACGAGATGTCACCTCCGACGAGGGTGTCGGCGTCCGAGCTCTCCACCCGGTCGAGCTTGGTGTTCATGATCGCGGAGGAGACAGCCGGCATCTCCACGGCGAAGAGCCCCCCGAAGCCACAGCACTCCTCGTCGCCGGGGAGAGGCACCCGATCGACGTCGTCGAGGAGCTGGTCTGCCTGATCGGCCAGACCCAGCTGTCGCAAACCATGACACGAGTAGTGGTAGGCGACCTTGCAGCTCCCACAATCCGCCCGAATGGAGGTGTGAAGGTCGTCGACGAGGTATTGGGTGAGCTCGCGGACTCGCCCTGCCACCCTCTGCGCCGGGGCCTCGCGGGTGGTCCCCGCAAACAGGCCCGGATAGTGATGGATGATCATGGCGGCGCACGATCCCGACGGGATCACGATCGGGCCTCGGGTCTGGTCGAGGACATCGATGGTCGACGCGGCCATGGTGCGGGCGTCGTCCAGGAGGCCCACATTGAGCGCAGGCTGGCCACAACAGCCCTGGTCGGCGGGGAACTCCACATCGCACCCCGCCCGCTCGAGCACCTCGACGGTCGCCGTTCCCACATCGGGGGCGAGGGAGTCGACCAGACATGTGACGAACAGTTGGACCGGGGGTCCCTCCATGAGGCGAGGTTACGCCCTGCGTTGCTCCACGTAGGGCAATGCCTCCATGTACCGCTCGACCATTCGGACATAGCCCTTGGTGTCGCCCCGGAAGTCTTCGCCCAGGTCGCGATGTCGGCCGCGCAGGGCCAGCCCGGCGAACTTGGCACCCCGGAAGTAGAACGAAAGCCCCTCGTAGGCCATGGCTGTGTCACCCGGTTGCGCCGCGCCCAGCTCGGGAGCGGCCTGCGTCGTCGCCGGGAGACGGAGGTCTCCCAGACGGGCGAGGAGGGTCTCCTCGTCGGGGCGATCTGCATAGTCGCGGCCGGTCACCGAGAAGACGACCTCGCCCCCGGGAGCGATGATCACGGTTCCAGGCTTGGAGATCTGCCGGGGGTCGTCCTCATCGGCGAACCCCAAGGGGGTGATGGCCCGGTCGCGGTCGGGGTCGGAGAGGATCGGGAATGGGAGGGCGAGCTTCTCCACGACGGCGGTGTTCTGGATGACGGGGTCGGCGCTCAGGGCGAAGACTCGGCCCCCCAACTCGAGGAACTCACCGTGCCGCTGTGCCATTACGGCCAACTGGCCGTGACAGTACGTTCAGAAGTCGCCGCGGTGGAATGTGATCACCGCGGCGGCATCGAGATGGTCGGACAACCTCCAGGGGGATCCCGTGTTGTCCCAGACTGTGAAATCAGTGCTCATGCTCTTCCTCGTCTCCGATGATCACGACCATTGTTAGCGTGACCGGTCGCCCGGTGACTCCCGATGACTGAACTTCCCTCGATGAATGAACGCGCCGGATGTCGGTGGCCCACCGCCGCGACAGGGGCCGATGACCGACACCGGGAGGGACTCGCGCATTGAGCGATTGGTTCATCCCCACCAGCGGGCTCAACCTGGGCCGTCGGCTCGGTCAACTCGTCATCGGCCTGATCCTGTTCGGACTGGGCATCGCATTGATGCTGCAATCGGGTCTGGGGCTGCCTCCGTGGGACGTCTTGCACCAGGGCCTGGCCGAGCAATTCGGCCTGTCGGTGGGCACCTGGTCGATCATCATCTCGTTCGTCGTGCTCCTGGCCTGGCTCCCGTTCCGGGAGCGATACGGAGTGGGCACAATCCTGAATGCGATCATCATCGGGGCCATCATCGATCTCGGCGCACTGGTCGTCCCGGAGCCGGCCAGCACGGTATGGGACATCGTGATGCTCACCACGGGGATCGTGCTCATCGGATTGGCTTCGGGCATGTACATCGGCGCCAACCTCGGACCAGGACCCCGTGACGGTCTGATGACCGCCATCGCTCGACGGGGGCCATCGATCAGAGCCACCCGATGGGGAATAGAGATCACGGTCTTGATCGTCGGCGTGCTCCTCGGTGGGACGTTCGGGGTCGGCACCATCGCCTTCGCCCTCTTCATCGGGCCCATCGTCCAGTTCTTCCTCCCCCGTTGGACGATCGACACCGGGCGGCCCGAGGACGCCTGGGACCATCCTGCTCGC
>JBAPYG010000108.1:0-2813 GCA_049284615.1 Acidimicrobiia bacterium | reverse complement strand
ACTTTGGCCTTGCCGTCCTTGAAGTAGACCTGAAGTGGCACGAGGGTGAGGCCCTTCTCGGCGAGACCACCTGCGATCCGGTCGATCTCGCGACGATGCAGGAGCAGCTTGCGATCTCGCTCCGGATCGTGGCCCCCGTCGCGGGCGAAGTCGTAGGGACCGATGTGCGCGCCCACGAGGAAAGCCTCACCACGCCGTATGTCGCCGTATGAGTCCTTCAACTCCATCTTCCCGGCCCGCAACGACTTGACCTCCGAGCCGACCAGTGCCAGACCGGCCTCGTAGGTGTCGAGGACCGTGTAATTGCGGCGGGCTCTCCGGTTGGTGGCTACGACCTTCACCCGCCCGGAGCGATCCGGGTCGGCCATCGGCTAGAACCCGGTGGGGACGTCGGGACCGGTTCCGTCGGCGTCCCTGAGGTACTTGCTCAGACCGAGCATCGACCCGATGATGCCGGCCACCGCGCCGAAGATGAGGAACAGCAGACCCCAGCGGAAGAAGAAGTCCTGGCCGACATCGAGTCGGAAGAGGGCGAATGTCTCACCGGCCCGGGCCAGATTGGTAGTCCCCAGCCAGACGGCGAACACCGCCAGGGCGGCACCGACCAGCCCTTCGATCATCCCTTCCAATAGGAATGGCACACGGATGAACCAGTTGGAGGCACCCACCAGCTTCATGATCGAGACCTCATCGCGACGCGCATAGATGGCGAGACGGATTGTGTTGGCGATGAGCACAACGGCGGCGACGCCGAGGACGATGGCCATTCCGAGACCGAGGACGTTGAGCACGTTGGAGAGGCTCTGCAACTGTTCGATCGACTCCGCTGCGGTGGCCACCTGACGAACCGTCCCGGTCTGCTGCTCCAACCGGAACCGGACGTTGGAGTGCAGGTCTATGTCGACGAGTTCGATGCGGATCGATGCCGGGAGTATGTCGGGGTTGATATCGAGGAGCTCTTCCTGCCCGGCGAAGAGCTCTTGATATTCCTGCCATGCCTGCTGTTTGTCCCAGAGGAAGGCATTCTCGACCTCGTCCCAGGTCTGCACCTCCGCCAGCAGCTGCATCTGCGCTCCTGGTGGCACCCCGTTCTCGTTCTCGTCGTTGAGGAAGGCGATGACGTGGACGCCTTCCTGCCAGGCAATGGTGTTGAGTCGGAGTATCTCGTTGACGACAAGGGCGCCCAGCGCCAAAGTCAGGGATATGAATACCGCGAGCACTGCTCCGGCGACTATGAGGATGTTGCGTCGCAGAGAGACCATTGCCTCCCTGAGCAGGAAGAGGACGCGGCTCATGCCTGGGCTGCCTCGTAGCCGCCCGTCTCATCGTCCCTGACGACCTTGCCCCCCTCCAGGGCGACGACACGTCGTTTCATGGCATCGACGATGGCGTGGTCGTGGGTTGCCATCACGATCGTGGTCCCCGTCCGGTTGATCCGGTCGAGCAGCTTCATGATCCCAACGGAGGTCTTGGGATCGAGGTTCCCGGTGGGCTCGTCGCAGAGCATGATCGGCGGTCGATTCACGAAGGACCGAGCCACGGAGACGCGTTGCTGCTCTCCACCGGAGAGCTGGCGGGGGTACCGCGCCCCCTTGTCCGCCAGGTCGACCAACTCCAGGACCTGATCGACCTGAGGCCCGATGACAGACTGAGGGCGACCCAGCACCTCGAGGGCGAAGGCGACGTTCTCTCGGACGGTCTTGTTGGGTAAGAGCTTGTAGTCCTGAAAGACCGTGCCCACCGAGCGGCGCAAATATGGGATCTTCCATCTGGGAAGGGTGGTGATGTCCTTGCCCGCCACCCAGATCTTCCCCCTGGTCACGGGTTCGTCACGCAGCATCAGCCGTATCAAGGTCGACTTGCCCGATCCGGAAGCGCCCACCAAGAAGACGAACTCGCCTTTCTGTATGTCCAGGGACACATCGTTGGCGGCGACTGTGCCGCCTTGGTAGACCTTGGTGACGTTATCGAGTCTGATCATGGGGATCGGGGGAAGTGTCGCAGCTAGGCACGCAAATGCCGCGGAAAGGAAACGGTAACGGCCTCCCGGTGTTTAGCTGGAATTGTCGCCGGCCTCGTACTCGGACCGCCGCCATCGCAGATAGGCCTCGACGAACCCCTTGAGGTCGCCGTCGAGAACTCCCTGCACATTGCCCACCTCGTGATCGGTGCGAAGGTCCTTCACCATCTGATACGGCTGGAGCACGTAGCTCCTGACCTGGCGTCCCCACGCTGCCTCGCCCTTCTCCCCCCGTATCTCGGCGAGATGCTCGGCCCTCTCGAGTCGCGCCCTCTCGGCAAGTCGCGCTTTGAGCATCGCCATGGCGCGCGCCTTGTTCTGAAGTTGACTGCGCTCGTTCTGGCACTGGACGACGATCCCTGAGGGGAGATGGGTGATCCTGACCGCCGAGTCGGTCGTGTTCACGTGCTGGCCGCCCGCGCCCTGGGATCGGTAGGTGTCGATGCGCAGTTCTTCTTCGTTGATCTCCACATCGGCGTCGTCGCCGAGATCGGGGACCACGTCGACACCGGCGAAACTGGTGTGTCGCCGGGCGTTGGCATCGAATGGGCTTATTCGCACCAGCCGATGCACGCCCCGCTCCGACTCGAGCGTCCCATAGGCTCGATCGCCCTTGACCGTCATGGTGACCGATTTGATCCCGGCTTCTTCACCCTCGGTGGCCTCTTCCACGGTCACCGAATAGCCGGCATCACTCAAGAACCGCTGATACATACGGGCCATCATCTCCGCCCAGTCCTGGGCGTCGACGCCACCCGCCCCGGCGTGGACGCTGAGGATGGCGTCGGCTTCG
>JBAPYG010000107.1:0-4026 GCA_049284615.1 Acidimicrobiia bacterium | reverse complement strand
GGGCTGCCGACCGGCCCGACATCGTCGACCCAGAGCACCACGGGCACCGTCAGCTCCGATATGAACTCGGTGATGAGTTCCGGTGGAACGTGTCGATCCAACAAGATCACGGCGATGTCACAGTCATTCGCGCGTTGAGCAGCGAGATGGGCGCTCATGTGCCAGTGTGGGTTCAAGTCCATCACCACGGGATGGGCCCCGGCGGAAGGCTCTCCCGGCATGACGAGTCGGATGACGTCCACTGACATGCCGAAACTTCGATCCAGATGTTCGGCCAGCATCTTTGCGGCTGACACGGAGCCGGATTGGCTCGGGGCGAACCGGGCGAACAGGGCCACCGAGATGTCCCTGGACTCCCCATCCTCGGTCAAGTCGATGATTCTCATGTCTGAGCGGCCTTTACCCGCTTCGGCAACGGAGTCACCATCGAATCCACCTCCATCGATTGTCCCGGTGGTGGTCAGGTGCACCGAAACCAAGATAGGCATCGAGGTACTTCACGTCCGCTATGACCATCACACGGGCCGGGGCGACCGAATAGAGCCAAGTGTCACTTGTTGAAATCCGTGTGGGCTACTGGTACGTGTGGCCAACGAATCAGGGACAAATGCCTCCGGACGCCGGACCTCCTCTGCAGACGATATTCCCATGGAGCGCAGAAGCCCTTCGTCGAGGTGCTACGTCCGGCAACTGGCTGCGCCTGAAGCGGTCCCGAGAGGGTAGGGGAGAATCCCATTGGTACGCCGTGCACGCGGTCTCGGAATCCGCCACCTGTTGCTATAGCAACGCTGTCTCTCGGGAGTGGGCCCACGTGGACTTGAACCACGGACCTCATCCTTATCAGGGATGCGCTCTAACCGGGCTGAGCTATGGGCCCCGACTGGTAGTCAAGGAGCGGGAATTGTATCGGCTCCATTGATGAAGGCGAAGTGTGGTCGGGGGATCCCGCCGGGGCCTGGAGTTTCACGTTCGATCGATGCGGGTAGCGACGTAGCGCCGGATGAAGTACGAAGTGAATGATGCCGCCGTGGCCAAGGCCAAAGACCTCATCGCCAAACGCCGCTATGTCGTCTCCAGTGAGTGGGGGGACGCCCAGCCGCGCACCGGCGACGAGAACGAGTTCCTCGAGTCGCACAGTTGGGGTGAGTACTCCGTTTGGCACCTGGGGCTGACCGTCGGCGCCACCGAAGACACCAAGGGACGCTACGCCTTCGTCTATGGAGACTTCCGGCGTCTTCATCGCATGGGTCTCATCGCCTGCCGCTACCGCGCCGCGGAGTGGGGGCACAAGGAGGTCGAGCTCGCCGCGCATGAGCTGCTGCAGGAGCTCGACCGGAGGCGGGCTTGACCCCTCAGATCGGCGTCTGTTGGTGCATCACCAGCTTCCAGCGGTCGGATAGGGCGTAGACGCTCCCGATCATGGCCCGGTACGGGTTTTCATCGCCGGCGCGCCGGGCTCGCGCCCGGTAGACGAGGCAAACGACGTCGTCGCCCAATTCGATGGTCTCCAGGTCCTCGAGCCCGTATTCGTCCCACGGCTCGGCGCTTGCTTGCGCTCGGATGACATCGGTCTTGTCCATGGTTCCCGGGCCTAAGACGACGAGGCCCTCGTCGGCGAAGTTCTCCTCCCAGAATGCCCGATCTCCGGATCTCTCCCAGAACTGCCTCTCCAGATCGATCAGATCCTCGTGTTGCACCAAGTCGGCCTCCTCTGTCGTCGAGACGTCCCCTTACCCGGACTCGAGAGCACGCACTCGGCGCCCAGCGAGGATCAGATGGCTATCGCCGAACTCGTGCCATAGGTAACCCCGGTCCAGAGCCGCTTCGTAGCTCGCCTCGATGACGCTGCGACCGGCGATTGCGAGGAGCATGTCGAGGTGGGTCGAGCTCGGCTCGTGCCACCCCGTGATCAGTCCATCGATCGCCTTCACCTCGTGTGCCTTGCCGACGACAAGGTCGGTCCAACCCCGCCCCGGATGCGCCTGGCCGAGTTCGTCCACCGTTGTCTCCAACGCTCGAACAACCGTGGTGCCCACAGCTATCACGCGCCCGCCGCCGGCCCGGGTGTGATTGACGAGGTCGGCGCTGTGCATCGGCACGTCGAACCATTCGGCGAAGGGGGCCTCCCCTTCCTCCAGGGACGAGACCCCGGTGTGCAGGGTGAGCGGTGCGAGCCGAACACCGCTCGTCGCGAGGTGGGTGACCAACAGTGGGCTGAAGGGTCTTCCGGCGCTGGGCATCTCTGCCGAGCCCGATTCCTTGGCGAAGACGGTCTGATAGTCCTCGAGGGGGAAGACCCCCGTCGTGTGACCGTATGAGATGGGGCGGCCGTGTCTGGCGAGATAGCGTGTCAGGGGCCGGTGCAGTTGACTTCGAGCCAACCACAGGCGTCGGGTGGGCGATCCCACAGGGAAAGGGGCGAGAAGCTCGAGGGAAGCGCCGCCGGGCAATTCGAGCTCTCCCTCGCTGACCTCGAGGTGGCGCTCGGTCCCGAAGCCGAGCCGGCGTCGCACTTCAACGATGTCGAAGTCTCCCGGCTGCCGGGTCGAGAAATGCACGATCAGGCCGTTGGTGAGGTCTACGGCGGCAGGTTCGGTGGCCGACACGTTCACGACGAGGAGATCGCCGGGTTGCAGAATCGTCGTCAACTCGTGGAACCGACGGTGTTCGAGACCATCTGCGGAACTGACCATCAGACGCACCGAGTCCCGGGCCAGACCCCGTCGCTCCGGGGGCTCTCCCGCTTCCAGCTCGGGCGGGACCTGAAAGGACGGTTCGGGTCGTCGAAGAGAGGTGACCGCCGCCATCAGAGTGACGGCTCGAGCAAGAGATCTGCCGTGTAGCGGCCACTGGGCGGCGCACTGTCGAGAAGGTCGAGCAGTGCGGGTACCCGGGTCTCGGGCAGCGGTCGGTCGGATATGTCCTCTCCGGGAAACGCGTCCTGGTGCATCCGGGTCTGCATGTCGCCGGGATCGAACCAGTAGACACGCACGTCGGGCTCTTCGGCGGCCAGGACGTTCGACAATTGCTCCAGAGCAGCCTTCGACGATCCGTACCCACCCCACCCCTCATAGCCCTCGACGGCGGCGTCTGATGTGATGTTCACGATGGTGCCGTGCGATGACCTCAGTGCGGGCAGCGCATCCTGGATCAGTCGGAGGGGCGCGATGAGATTGACTTCGAGCACATGTCTCAGAGCGTCGGCCGGATAGACGTCGAGTGCCGGCATTGGGCTCGGCCCGAGTGTCGATGCGTTGTTGACCAGAAGCCGAAGATCCCCGATTCTGTTGGCCTCCTCGACCAGCTGCGAGACGTGATGCAGATCTGTCACGTCTCCGGTGATGGCGAATATCCGACCCGGGCAGGACCGCTCCATCGCCATGGCGGAGACACGTAGGTCTTCTGCTGTCCGGCCATCGATCACCAAATCCCAGCCCCGATCCGCCAGGGCCGCGGCAATCGAGCTCCCCAACCCTCGGGATCCGCCGGTGACTATTCCTGTGGGCATTCTTTCTCCGAATCGCTGATGGAGCCCACAGTACGAGTTGAAGTTAACTTGAAGTCAACCCTCCTGGAGCGTCACCTCTGGCGATCTCCAGGCCCTCTGGGTGCTTTCACACCAACGATCATGGGTAAGTTGCGTTCATGGCGTTGACCGAGACTCAGAAGCAGTTCATCAGTGAGAACCCATCGGCGGCGATGATCACAGTCGGTGATGACGAGTACCCGAAGGCGGTGCGGGTCGGGGTGACACTCGTCGGTGATCGTCTCTGGAGCAGCGGCACGAGAGACCGCGTCCGCACCGCCCGCCTCCGCAGCGATCCCCGCTGCACGCTCTTCGTGTTCGGCCCCGGGTATGAGGCTTTGACCATCGAGACGACCGTGGACATCATCGAAGGGACCGATGCGATCGCCAAGTCGGTGGAACTCTTCCGGACGATGCAGGGCCGCCCCAGCGGCCCTCTCATGTGGTTCGGCGAGGAATTGGACGAGGAGAGCTTCCGGCGGGCGATGGTCGATCAGCGG
>JBAPYG010000106.1:0-12309 GCA_049284615.1 Acidimicrobiia bacterium | reverse complement strand
GTTCTGAAGACGGCGGCGACTGCGCTCACCATCGGCGCCGGCGGTTCAGCGGGACGTGAGGGCTCGATCGCTCAGATCGGTTCATCGATCGGATCGGCTCTGGGGCGTGTCGCACGTCTCGGGGAGAACGATGTGATCGCACTGGTGGCGGCGGGGGCCGGAGCCGGCATCAGCGCCACGTTCAACGCCCCGATCGCCGGCATGTTCTTCGCCATGGAAGTCATTCTCCGGGAGATCTCCGTCCGACACCTGCACACCATCGTCATCGCCTCGGTTGCCGGGGCCGTCGTCGCCCACTCGGTGATCGGTGACGAGCTGACATTCGATGTTCCCGCCTACGCACTGGACGACCCACGCCATCTCGTGCTGTATGGGATTCTCGGGCTCGTGGTGGTTGCTCTGGCCTGGCTGTTCCTCGTGGCTCTCGATTGGGGGGAGGCGAGCCACCGACGGTTGCCGGGTTGGGCGCGACCACTCCTGTTCGGTCTGACGATGGCGTTGCTCGGTCTCACGTGGCCGGAGGTTCTGGGCACAGGTCAGGATTTCGTCAACAGTGTCCTGCGTGACGAGGCCGGGCTCGTCTGGTGGAGCCTGGCGACCGTGGCTGTGGTCAAGGCGATCGCCACCGCCCTGACACTCGGAGGCAGGGGCTCGGGTGGGATCTTCATGCCCAGTCTGTTCATCGGCGCCACCACGGGCTCGGCGTTCGCCCAGCTCGCCTCTCGTGTGTGGACGATCTCCGCAATCTCCCCGGGAGCTTTCGGCCTGGTGGGGATGGCGGCCACATTCTCCGCCGTGGCAAGGGCGCCACTGACCTCCATCCTGATCGTCTTCGAGATCACGGGGGATTACGGGCTCGTCCTCCCCTTGATGGTGGCGACGATCATCAGCACGATCTTGGCCGGGCGTGTTCGCCCGGAGAGCGCCTATACGTCGCCGCTTGCCCGAATGGGGATCCACCCGACGCATGGCGGTGTCACCGATCTGCTCGACACGGTGCTGGTCGGCGACATCATGCTGGGAGCTCCCGCCTCCATCGAGCCCGGCTTGTCGCTGGGAGATGTCCAGGGCTTCATCCAGCGCAATCGTCTTCCCTCCGTTGCCGTCGTCGACCATGGCAGGCTTGTCGGGGTCGTCACGGAGACCGATGTGATACGACATGGCGGGCCGTCCGACCAGGTGCGTGCGTCGGACGCGATGACGCCGAACCCGGTGACCGTGAGCCCTGCCAACCCCGTGTCCGAGGCCCTGGAGCGGATGGCTGCCCTGGGCGTCAAGGCCCTTCCCATCGTTGCCGCCGACGATCCAAACCTCCTGGTCGGCTATTTCAACAGAGACGACGTCGTCACGGCCTATCACCGTGCCCTCGGGGCCCGCTCCCGAGCCGAGACCTCGCCGGAGCGGCTCAGCGTCCGAACGAGCTCATCCGCCGGGTTCTTCGATCTGGAGGTCCCGGCGGGGTCGGTGGCCGACGGAAGGCCCGTCTCGGACGTTCCCTGGCCGGAGGCGTGCATCCTGGTGTCGATACATCGCGGGTCGTCCCTGACGATCCCACGTGGTGACACAGTGCTGAAAGGGGGCGACTCGATCACCGTCTTTGGCAGCAAGGACGCCCGCGATCGCCTATTCGAACGTCTCATCAGGACTGCCGAGGGAACGAGCGATGACGGGCAGCCGGACGAGTGGTGAGCCGTGATGCTCGCGGTCATCCCCGCTCGTTCCCGCGGGCGCCACTGGTATCAGGCGCCCGGGGTGCGGCTCTTCACGAGCAGCATCGATGGCGTAGCTTTCGATCTGACACATCGCAATGAGCACCACCAGCAGCACCGACACGTCTGATCCGGGCCAGCAGCTCGAGCCTCCTCGGCCCGGCGATGGCGACGGAGTCCCATCGCTGCTCCGCCCCTTCGTGAACTTCGTGGCACGCATCCAGGCGCGTCTCGAGACCAAGCTGCTGGTCGGGTTCCTGGGAATCTCGGTCCTGATGCTGGCCCTCGGGGTGGTGAGCCTGTTCGTCGTCTACCGCATGGACAGTCAGGTCGATCGTGTCTCGACGCTCGTCAACCAGCGAGATCGGGCTCAGGAGATGCTCTACAGCATCACTTCACAGTCCCACTTCCGAACCATGGCCCTGCTGACGCTTGAGCCTTTCTGGACGGAGAAGATCGTCTCCGCCAAAGAGGAATTCACGTCGCTACTCGCCGCCACCGCTGCCGACGCCTCGCCCGAGAGTGGTGACCTGTTCGACGAGCTCGCTGCGATCGATGCTCGCTACGCCATCGCAGGGCAGCGGGTCGAAGAGCTGCAGACGGCGGGCGACACCGAGGGTGCGCTCCGCGTGCACATCCAATCCGAGCACGAGATCAGCCACGAGCTCGAGGATCTGCTCAACGAGTTCATTCGCGACACCGAGACTCAGACTGCCGCCGAGATCGAGGGCTTCGGGAGCTTCCGAGGATTTCTCACGGCTGCCCTGGCGATCTTCTCGGCGATGAGCCTGTTTGGGGCCATCGCGGTCGGCGCCATCATCTCCTGGACGGTGATCCTGCCGGTGCGGAGGATCGATGGGGCACTCGACACCCTGGCGAGCGGGGACTTCACGGCACGCATCGAGGTCCCAAATCGGGACGAGTTCGGCAAGCTCTCCGAGAACGTGAATCGGGCGAGCGAGCAACTCGAGGTCCTCTACGGGAGGTTGGAGACGGTGAATCGCGACCTCCAGGCCAAGGTCGATGAGCAGGTGGCGATGTTGGAGAGAACTTCGACCCTTCGGCGATATCTCTCGCCTCAGATCGCCGAGTCGGTGGTGACTCAGGGTGCAGAGCTGGGGGCGACGACACGGGCCGAGTTGTCGATCGTGTTCGCCGACATTCGCGGGTTCACCGCCCTCTCCGAGCAATCCGAGCCGGAAGCGGTTGCCGCCACCCTGAACGGGTTCCTGACGGCGATGACCGAGATCGTCTTCGAGTTCGGAGGCACACTCGACAAGTACGTCGGGGACGCCATCATGGTCTTCTTCAACGACCCGCTGCCTCAGCCCGATCATGCCGAGAGAGCCGTGCGCATGGCGCTGAAGATGCAGGCCGTCCTCGACGACCTGTGCCGGCAGATGAGCCGGGCTGCCTTGAGCGAGATCACCGCCGGCATCGGGATATCCACGGGTTTCGTGACCGTCGGGAACTTCGGCTCTCCGAACAGGATGGAGTACACCGCCATCGGGAACCATGTGAATCTCGCTTCTCGTCTGGCCGATGAGGCCGACCCCGGCGAGATCCTCGTCTCGGAGCGAACCCTTGCCCTGGTTCCGGATGGTCTCGTCAGCGCCGAGCCCGCCGGAGAACGGAGGCTAAAGGGAGTCAACCGGCCGATCAGGCTCTTCAGCATCACCGACGCCTCCGACCCCGTCGGCGTCTAACAGACGCTTGACCTGCACCCGGGGTCGATGGAGATCAGAAACCCTCGGGTGTCAATCGTGGCGAAGACTGTCGGCCGCCTCGACCTCCGCCGCTATCGCGTCGAGGTCTCCGGCTACCGGAGTGTGAGCCCAGACTCTGAGACCGTGGAGCAACTCGGCGTACTCTTCCTCCTGGCCAGGGCGGACGGACACACGGATGGGGGTGTCCTCGGGTAGATAGCTCTTGTATCTCTCGAGGATCGCCCGATGCTTCGGCCGCTCCAGGTCCAGTTCGAAGACTATGCCGTGGGCGCCTTCCGCGAGCGGGCACCCCTCACCTGCGACCAGGGGACACTCGGCCTCGCCGGGCCCGTGGCAAACCTCGACCGGGTGGCCGAGAGACTCGAGGAACTTACGGTCTACGGGCGTCTGCCCATCGGGGATGTCGAAGAGGATGTAACTCTCAGACTCCATCGCTACCTCCTTCCTATGCCAGCGTCGTCCTCGCCATGGCAATCGGTCAGGGCCGAAAGTCACTTTCTGAGATCGACCCCGGGAGCGAGACCTGATCCCGCGTGGCCCCTCGACCGGGACTTGGCACGACGATGTCAGTCGGCTTCCTCTGTCCCGACCAGCGCCGGATCGAAGATGCAGACGAGCTCCATCTCGGTCTCGGCCTGAATCAAGTGCGGCTCACCGATGCCGGCCGAATAGAGGCTCCCTGGTGACAGGTGAGCCACACGGTCGTTGGTGAGGTCCTCGACCGTGCCTTCCCCCTTGACGCAATAAACCGTCTCGCGATGCCGCTCGTATTCGAATTGGAGGCGGGCTCCGGAATCGAGGACCGTTGCGTGGACCGAGAAGCCGAGACGATCCTCCGCCACGATGAGCCGACGGCTTCTCCACCCTTCCCCTCTCACATCCCTCGCGGTGCCGGAGACCTCTTCCAGATGACGTATGAGCATGGGTCGAGGCTATTCGGCCGGCACGTCGTCTGCTTATGGGAGGCGGCGACACTGACACCATTCCAGGTGTAGTTTCGTGCCCTCGCCAATCGGTTGGGGGAGAGAAGATCATGCCGATCACATCACAGGTGGAACTGCAGGAACACCTCGAGCTCGCAATCCGGGTCGAGCTCGCCACCATCCCTCCCTACCTGTTCGCCATGTACTCCATCGAAGATCAGGGCTCGGAGGCGGCCCTGCTGTTGCGGAGCATCGTCGTCGAGGAGATGTTGCACGCTGCTCTCGCCACGAACCTCCTCCTGGCGGTCGGTGGCAGCCCCAGGTTCGCCGGGACCGAATACATCACCCCGTTCCCGAGTGAGCTGCCCCATCATCGGCCACCTCTTCGCATGGAGCTTGCTCCCTGCTCCCTCGAGACGATAGAGGACCTGTTCATGAGGATCGAGAAGCCGGAGATACACGATGCTCCGGCCCAACCCGACCAGTTCGAGACGCTCGGCCAGTTCTATCACGCCCTCGAGCTCGCCATGGAAGGGCTGTCTGATGGGTTCGATCTCTTTTCCAACCCGCAACGGGGAGCGCAGCTCTCCGACTCCCGGTTCTACAGACCCGTCGAGCTCGACGCCGAAGACAGTGGTGGCCTGATGTTGATCGACGATCTCGCCTCGGCTCGTGCCGCCATCGAGGTGATCGTCCACCAGGGTGAGGGTCTGAGTGACGAGCGTTGGGCCGATCCGGACCACAAGGAGCTGACCCACTTCCACAAGCTGCTGCAGATAACCGAAGGAGTGAGCCCTCTGGGCAGGGTCGTCCCGGTTCGGCGAAACCCATCGACGGCCGACTACCCCGACGACCTGCGACCCGTCTCCGATCTGTTCAACGCGCTCTATCGCGGTGTGTTCCTGGTCCTCGACCGCATATTCGATGCCGATTCCAACCAATCGCGAGCGGTGGGCGTCCTCTATTTGTTGATGGCCGATGTGATGTCCCAGCTCGCCTCATTCCTGGTGAGCAGGGAGCTCGGCGACGGCGAGTTCGCCGGGCCCACCTTCGAAGTGTTCGAGTTCACCAACGTCTCCCCCCTCGACGAGGTCACCGCGATGGCGGATCGGGTCGCTCAGCTGCACCCCGAGCTCTCCACTGTTCACGATGCACTGAAGGGTCTCGGTTTCATCCTCTAGCTCGACGCCCCTCCAGGCGATCTGATCGAGGTCCGTCGGGGCACGGAGCCGGTTCATGCGCTCACCGCCGGCCGTTCCCCCGAGAGTCGACCACTGGCCACGGAGGCGACGGCGGCCACGGCTGCGGCCAGGACGAAGACGAGGGTGAACGATGACAGCGCGTCTCCCAGCCAGCCGCCAATCTGTGGCGCCAGGAGCTGACCCGCACCGAATGCCAGGGTGATCACCCCAAAACCCGAGCCGAACTCACGTGCCGAGAGGTGATCTCGGAGATAGGTGGCGGTGCTGGTGGGAACCCCGGCGAACGCCAGCCCGAACACTGCCGCAGCCACCCAGGGCCACGGACCGGTCCCAACGAGGAGGAGAAGCGATGCGCCCGCCATCGTGGCGAATCCGAACTGCATGGCACGTCTCCGCCCGATGCGGTCAGACAAGGCGGCGTAGACGGGCCCGCCGAATATCGACGCCACCCCGAAGGTCGCGAAGACGAGACCGGTGACAGATGTCGAGTATCCGGCGTCGTCCTCGAGCCTGGCGATGAAGAAGTTGACGAACAAAGACATCGACAGCCCGAATCCGCCATACGTGGCGAGAAGGTAACCCCAACGAGGCACCGTTCCCAGGGCACGCAAAGAAGGCGGGATGCCTCCTGGCTCGGCTGGCACGCGCACGAATACCCAGACGAGAATCGTCGTGACCACAGCCACCAGGGCCTCGAATCCATACACGGCCGTCCACTGATCGCCTACCACCCGGGCAACCCATCCGGCCGACACGAAGCCCAACCCGATTCCCGTGCCGATCGTGCCGATTGCCAGCGACCGGCGTTCTGGGGCCACCAGGCTCGAGGTCACCGCCGGTGCCGGGATCCAGATGGCTGCACCGGCGGCCCCGGTCACCACCATCGCCAGAACGATCACCGTCAGGTTTGGTGCCCACCACATCCCGGCCAGACCCAGCGCCGAGAACCCGATGCCGATTCGGATGATGCGATCGGGTGGCAGCCGTGTCGAGACCCACGCCACACCAAAGCTGGCGAGGAGGTATGCGGCCAGGTTGAGCATGCCCAGCGTCCCGGCCAGCGTGTAGGAGATGTCCAGGTCCGTTTGAACCGAGGGGAGGACGAGGGCATAGCTGAATCGCCCGAAGGCCTGGGCCACCATCGTCGCCGCAACGACGATCGCCACGACGCCCCAACCGCCGTCGAATCGGACCGATCTCACAGTGATCGAATGCTCACCGAGCCATTGTGGCGCATGTCGTTGGCGCCTCCTGCTGCTGGCGGATCGATCTGTTGCCGAGCCGGTCGACGCCCGTGGAATGGGCAAGGGTCGTGCGTGAGGTGATATGGGAGGGAGGCAAGCATGCCGACGTGGTCTTGCTCGGCTCGAGAGGCAACGATCCGGGCGAGGAGGTCGAATACGCCCGTCGCATGGAGGCGATGATGGACGGTCTTCCCACCGTGCTGTTCGTCAGGAACGCCGGTGCCTTCAGGGGTCAGCTCGTGGGGAGACATCTCGAAGACGATGACCCTTCAGGTTGACGCCACCGCGTGCGGCCCACGCGACAACGAGGCTCGGCGCGGCCTAGATTCGCGACGATGAATCGCAGGACGGCGCCGATGATCGCCGCGGGAGTTCTCTTGACCGTGTCATGTGGTTCGATTCTCGGTGTGCGGGGCGACGGCAACTTCACTTCTGAGCCCCGGCAGGTCGCCGACTTCATCGGGGTCGACCTGGCCGGTGTGGGGCGGGTCGAGATCGAGATCGGTGATCCGGCGTCATTGACGATCGAGGCCGAAGACAACCTCCTGCCACTCCTGACATCGGATGTGAGCGATGGAGTCTTGGTGCTCGGCACGACGGAGAACGTGAATCCCACCGGGGACATCGTCTACTCGGTCACCATGCCGGATGTAGAGACGCTCGAGGTCAGCGGTAGCGGGCAGATCGAAGTGGCCGGGGTCTCGAGCGACACGGTCGACCTCGCAGTGAGCGGCTCGGGATCGGTGTCGCTCGATGACGTGACATTCGAGCGGATCGGCGTGGACGTCGGTGGCTCGGGCTCGGTGACCGTATCCGGCACGACCACAGATCTCGAAGTCTCGATCTCTGGCTCTGGATCGCTCGATGCGGAGGATCTGACCGCGGACTCCGCCCGGGTCGAGATCTCCGGATCGGGGAGCGTCGTCGTCGACGTCAGAGAGAATCTCAGCGTCGATGTGAGCGGATCCGGGTCTGTGGAGTACCTGGGCAGCCCCACGGTCGAGTCCGATATCAGCGGCTCCGGCAGCGTCGCGCCCCGCTGACCCGGTCACATCGAAAGGACGTCCAAGGGCTCATGGCTCGTTAATCGCGAAAAGGATCGTTACCGTCGGCGACCATGCGCATTGCGGTACCCGCCGAGTCATCAGGAGAGCGGAGAGTCGCGTTGACACCGTCAGTCGCCCTTCGCCTCATCGAGAATCGACAGATAGTGGCGATCGAGTCGGGCGCCGGTGCCGGAGCAGGCTTCGACGACTTCTCCTACTCCGATGTCGGGGTGGAGGTCGTCTCCGACCCCTACGCCGGTGCCGAGCTCGTGGCGATCGTCGGCCCGCCTGAGATCGAGGTGGTGAGACGGATTCCCGAAGGTGCGGTCCTGGTCGGGTTCCTCGATCCTTTCACCGCACGCGACCTGATGTCGGTCTTGACCCAGAGGAAGGTCACTGCATTCGCCATGGAGTCGATCCCCAGAACGACGTTGGCTCAGAGCATGGACGCCCTCTCGTCACAGGCGACCGCTGCCGGGTATCACGCCGTGTTGGTGGCCGCGGCGGCGACGCCCCGATTCTTCCCGATGCTCACCACCGCCGCAGGGACGATCCCACCGGTGAAGCTCCTCGTACTCGGTGCCGGAGTGGCCGGTCTCCAGGCCATCGCCACCGCGAAGCGTCTCGGGGCATCGGTCTCGGCGTATGACATCCGTCCCGAGGTGCAGGAGCAGATCGAGAGTCTCGGCGCCCGATTCGTGGCGGCACCCGTGGACGAATCGGCCGCGGCTGCCAGCGGCTACGCGAAAGAGGTATCCGACGAGACACAGAGGCGGCAACAGGACGCGCTCGCCAAGGTGGTCGCTGACTCCGACGTGGTGATCACGACAGCCCAAATCCCCGGGGCGCCCGCTCCTCTGCTCATCGCCCGGGAGATGGTGGAAGGCATGCGACCGGGCTCGGTGATAGTCGACGTGGCCGCGCCGTCGGGAGGTAACTGCGAGTTGACCCGTCCGGGAGAGACCCACGTCCACCGTGGTGTCACGATCATCGGACCGACCGATCTCGCCGGGAGGGTGGCGCACGACGCCAGTCAGATGTACGCCCGCAATCTCGCCTCCTTCCTCGGTGAGATCACGGCTGAGGATGGCTCGCTCTCGATCGACTTCGACAACATGATCGTGTCCGAGGCATGCATAACCACCGGGGGGACGGTCACCCATCCAGTCGTGCGACGCAACCTAGGTCTGGAAGGGGAACAATGAGCCCACTCATCGTCGGAATCACGGTTTTCGTGCTGGCAGCCTTCGTCGGCTTCGAGGTCATCTCCAAGGTGCCCCCAACGCTGCACACCCCATTGATGTCAGGAGCCAACGCCATCTCGGGCATCACGGTCATCGGGGCGATCACGGCCGCCGGGCTCGGCTCGACACCTGCCGCGCAAGTTCTCGGCTTCATCGCGGTGGTCACGGCCACGATCAACGTGGTCGGTGGATTCTTGGTGACCGACCGGATGCTCGAGATGTTCCGCAGCCGAGCCGACCGGGATCGAACTTGACCCAGATTCTCTACCTCGCCGCCGCCGTGGCCTTCATCGTGGGTCTACGCCGTCTCGGCAAGCCGAGCACGGCGCGGTCCGGAAACCGTCTCGCCGCGCTGGGGATGCTGGCTGCGGTGGTGATAACTCTCGTCACCGAGGGCATCCTCAATTGGGGAGTCGTGGCCGCCGGGCTCGCAGTTGGCGCGGTCGTTGGAGCGTGGTTCGCCATTCGGGTGAAGATGACGTCGATGCCCGAGATGGTGGCCATCTTCAACGGACTGGGCGGGGCGGCGTCGGCCCTGGTGGCAGCCACCGAAGTCGTGGAGGTCGATCTGGTTGACCTGCCAGCGGAGACGGTCGTCTCGATCTTGGTGTCCCTCTTGATCGGCGCCGTCACATTCACCGGTAGCTTCATCGCGTTCGGCAAACTCCAGGGTTTGCTGCCAGGGCGTCCTGTCGGCTTCCCGGGGCAAAGGGCGATCAATGCCTTGGTCGCCGTCGCTATCGTCGGAGTCGCCATCTGGGCCGCGGTCTCTGGAGACGAGGCAGGGTATTGGGTGGTCGCCGGTCTCTCGCTGCTGCTCGGTGTGATCGCGGTCATCCCCATCGGTGGAGCCGACATGCCCGTCGTGATCAGCCTGCTCAACTCGTTCTCGGGCCTGGCCGCTGCCGCTGCCGGCTTCGTGATCGAGTCGAACCCGTTGATCATAGGTGGCGCTCTGGTGGGGGCGGCCGGTCTTATCCTCACTTTCCAGATGACCGAAGCCATGAATCGGTCTCTCGGAAACGTGCTCTTCTCAGGATTCGGCGCCACGGGCGGCGCCGCCGTCGAGATGTCGGACCAGCCGGTTCGTCGGGCGACCGCGGAGGACGCCGCGATCAGCCTTGGCTACGCAGACTCGGTGATGATCGTCCCGGGCTACGGGCTGGCGGTGGCGCAAGCGCAGCATGTCGTTCGTGAGTTGGCAGACGAGCTGGAGGACCGGGGAATCGCGGTGCACTACGCCATCCATCCGGTTGCCGGCCGGATGCCGGGACACATGAACGTCCTCCTGGCCGAGGCCGACGTGCCCTACGAGCAGCTGCTCGACCTCGAGCAGGCCGACCCCCAGTTGCCGCAAACCGACGTGGTCTTGATCATCGGCGCCAACGACGTGGTCAACACGTCGGCACGTGACGATCCCGACTCGCCGATCCACGGGATGCCGATATTCAACGTCGATCGCGCCGGAACGGTCATCGTCATCAAACGCAGTCTCTCCCCGGGTTTCGCGGGTATAGACAACCCACTCTTCTACAAAGAGAACACGATGATGTTCTTTGCCGACGCAAAACAGGCCCTCGAGCAATCGGTCTCGGCGCTGAAGAACCTCTGACGGGAGCCCGCTGCCTGTCGGGTGGCGTACCTTTCCCTCGAAGCGCCCGAGCGACGACGGTGGTGAAGAGGAGGGCCGATGAGTTTTGTGACCCGCGGGTTTCGAAGACGAAACACGATGGATGCGGAGCCGGGCCGAGTCCCGCCCGGACAATACGTGACCACGGACTTCCCGGTCCTCTCCGCAGGCCCGACGCCGAGGGTCGACCGCGACGAATGGCGGTTCACGCTCACAGATGCCACCGGAGAGGAAACCACCTGGAACTGGGAGGAGTTCCGTGCGCTGCCACATGAGTCGATAACAGTCGACATCCACTGTGTGACTAAGTGGTCGAAGCTCGACACTGATTGGGATGGTGTGTCTCTGGACACCCTGTTGGAGAGGGTCGATGGTCCGCGCAATCACGCCCTGTTCAGTTCGTACGGGGGCTACACGACCAACCTCCCGCTCGCGGACATCACCGGTGGCAAGGCGTGGGTCGTCTTCGGATATGGGGGCGAGGCGCTTCGCCCCGAGCACGGTGGGCCGGCACGGCTACTCGTTCCCCACCTCTACTTCTGGAAGAGCGCGAAGTGGGTGAAGGCGGTTTCGTTGTCCGAATTCGACCGTCGCGGATTCTGGGAGTCATACGGCTACCACGACTATGGGGACCCATGGCAGGAACAGCGATACCAGGGCGACTGACCTGGCTGGTGGGGGAGGTTGTGGCGATCATCGACGAGAACCCCACGGTCCGCAGCATCGTGTTCGACTGCCCCGGCTGGCCCGGTCACCGAGCCGGCCAGCACATCGACCTCCGACTGACGGCCGAGGACGGCTACGTCGCCGAGCGGAGCTATTCGATGGCCAATGCCCCGGCGGGCCAAAACGTGACCATCACCGTGGAGCTCGTGGCCGACGGCGAGGTCTCGCCATACCTCATCGAGGAGCTTCGGGTGGGTGACCGCGTCGAGCTGCGGGGACCGATCGGCGGCTACTTCGTGTGGGACCACGAATCCGGTGCCCCTCTCATGCTGATAGGCGGGGGCAGCGGAGTCGTACCGCTGATGGCGATAGTTCGCTCCCGGGTCTCGGGGGGGAGCAGTGCCCCGATCCGATACCTCGCTTCGGCCAGGTCCCATGACCGGCTGATCTATGTGGCGGAGCTCGACCAGATCGTGGCCGAGGACCGAGGGGTGGAAGTGGTGCACACACTGACCAGATCGCATCCCGAGTCGTGGCGCGGACCGACGCGACGGATCGACCGGGAGATGATCGCCACCCACGGATTCGGTGCGGGAGACAACCCGCTCTGCTTCGTCTGCGGTCCCACCGCCTTCGTGGAGACGGTGGCGACCACCCTCATCGAGCTCGGCCATCGACCGGACTCGATCAAGACCGAGCGCTTCGGCCCGACTGGAGGATGACGATGGACGCACGGCACGTGGACGGAAACGCCATCGGTGGCCTCCTCCGGGACCTGTTCGGCATGGAGATGACCGATCAGCTCGGATGTTGTGGCCGGTGCGGCGCGACTGCGGCCCTCGGGCAGATTCATGTCTTCGTCAACGCCCCGGGCACCGTCCTTCGCTGCCCCACATGTGGGACTGTCCTGGTGGTGAT
>JBAPYG010000105.1:0-3392 GCA_049284615.1 Acidimicrobiia bacterium | reverse complement strand
GCATGGGAGACCAACAAGGTCGTTAGGTAGCTAAACACTATGGCGATAGGGGAAATTGGTCAAGTCCGCCGAGCACGCCGATGTCCCTGTGTACGACCCCTGCTCACGGGTGTATGTTCGGAGACATCGAGACGATCGAGGAGACGATTTGAGCGAGGCAGAGATCAAGAGCCTGCACGAGGAAGACATCCGCACGATTGGGGGCAAGTCACCCCAGGCGAGCACGCGTGACAGCGATGGGATCGACACCACGGACAGTGATGGTGTGGACTCGACCGACAGTGATGGGGTGGATTCCACGGATAGTGATGGTGTGGACTCGACCGATAGTGATGGTGTGGATTCCACGGATAGTGATGGTGTGGATTCCACCGATAGTGACGGTGTGGACAGCACCGACACCGACTCACGGGACAGCTGAGACTGCACACCACCCACAGCTCGGCGGACCACGACGGTCGTGAGGCCCTGGTCCGCGCGGTTGGAGATCCAGACGTGTTCGCTTCTGAGCTCTGGACCAAACGTCCGCAACTTCGCCGGTCTTCCGCCGCCGGCGGCTTCGACGATCTGCTGTCGCTCGACGACGTCGACCTGATCGTCTCCACGAGGGGACTGCGTCTGCCCACTTTTCGACTTGTCAAGGAGGGCGCCACCCTGCCGGCGTCCCGATACACCAAGACAACGCGGAGCGGATCCCAGACGGCTCCCGGAGTGATCGACTCGAGGGCGGTCTTCGACGAGTTCGCCGATGGAGCCACACTCGTGTTCCAGAGCATGCACCGCTATTGGGCGCCCCTCGCAGGCTACTGCCGCGGGTTGGAGTTGGCCCTGGGTCACCCGGTCCAGGCCAACGCCTACATCACCCCACCGGCGGCACAGGGCTTCGGCGCACACGAGGACGAGCACGACGTCTTCGTTCTCCAGTCCCACGGCACCAAAGAGTGGAGAGTTCACGATCGACACGATCTGCCCCCGAGACGGCCCCCGGTCATCGATGCAGTCTTGGCCCCTGGGGACTCGCTGTACATACCGGCTGGCTTTCCCCATTCGGCGAGCACACAGCAGGATGTCTCGGTGCACGTCACCATCGGGATTCTGGCGGTCACCTGGGCGGCGGCGGTCAAGGAGGTCTTGAAGACCGTCGAGTCCGACCCGGCCCTCGGCGAGCCCCTTCCACTCCGATTCTCAGCCGGGGACGACGTCTTCGTCGAAGAGGTTCGGGGGCGATTGGGTGAGATAGGCACGGCAGTGGCCGGGCTCGACCCCGTATCCCTCTCCCGGGCCCTGCGGCGCAAGGTCTTGACCACGAGACAACCCTTGTTGCGCGGACAGTTGCATCGTCTCCTCGATCTGGAGTCGGTGGGCGACCGGTCTGTGGTCATGCGTCGTGACGGGTCGATTTGCGTCGTCGAGGTGATCGGCGGCGGCGAAATCTCCGTCCTTCTCGGTGACCGTGAGCTGCGACTGCCCGATTGGGTCGAGCCGGCGATGCGCCTTCTCGCTTCTGGCGAGAAGATCGTCGTCGCCGATCTTCCGGGTCTCGACGAAGCGGGGCGACTCGTATTGGTACGTCGTCTCATCCGAGAAGGGCTACTCGAGGTCGTCGGTTGACTTCGGGTGGCCCACGCTGCTCTGCCGAGGCCCTCGACCGGGACGAGCCGCTCTACGCCACTGCCTCCCTGGTCGCGTCCTGGCTCCTGATCGAGCAACCGGGAGCATGGGGCCCCGACGCAATCACCGAGAGCCGCTTTCCTCAGGACGTCGCCGCCGAGTTACAGCGAAGGGCGGGCGATGTGCGGATCCTCCTCATACGACACCGGGAGGAGTCGGACCGTGGCCCGGTCTTCTTCAAGGCCCACTCCGGGGGCGTCGACTCCGGTCCGTCCCTCGTCTCCTCGCCCCTGCCCGATCCGCTGGCGCTCCTCGATGTCGACATGGAAGCGTTGTCACGAGGTGACACCGGACCTGGCACTGTCGTCGAGCATCCCATCTACCTGGTGTGCACACATGGTCGTCATGACATCTGCTGTGCGGACAAGGGCCGCCCCCTCTATCGAGCCATGTCGGCCGCACGACCGGACCGGACATGGGAGGTTTCCCACCTCGGGGGGGATCGCTTCGCCGGGAACCTCCTCGTCCTGCCGCGCGGCGACTATTTCGGGCGTGTCGAGCCCGACGAGGGCGAGCCGCTCGTCGCCGCCTATGAGATGGGCCGGCTCGACGTGGCCCATCATCGCGGTCGCAGTATCCAGCCCCGACTGGCCCAGGCCGCCGAGCACTTCCTGCGCGAGACAGAGGGTCTCGAAGACTTCGGGGCATTGGTCGTGACCGATTATCGGAGGACTGGGCACGACGAGGCACAGGTTTCGTTTCAGGGTCTCGACGCCCGGTACGAGGTTCAGGTGACGGCTCGTCGTGCTGCCGAACGCGCCTACCTCACCTGTCGCGCCGACGAGCCGGGGTTCCCGGTGATCTACGAGCTCTCGTCGATCACGAGGAGCTGAGGTTCGATTGGGTTGGAGCCCGGCGCAGAGATAGAAACTCGTCCACGTGGACGAGCCCGAGTATCCATCGTGCCGGAATCGGGACGTCTCGTCTGGCAGGGTCGGTGAAGAGACGGGGGGCGGTGAGCTCGATGACCCTTCGCCTGGTGCGGATCGAGCAGCCGTCGGCGGCCATGACGTTCCTAACCCACGAACCCTCCCCGTACGTGAGTGCGAACAGGAACGCGTCTCCCTGGCGGAAAACGTTGACGGGAGTGCGGTAGGAGTTACCGGTCCGACGGCCGACGTGACATACGATCGCAAACCCGGGCGCCCATCCGGCGACGTGTAATGCCACTTTGTTGGTGGCCTTCTTGTTGAACACGGCGAGACGCCGGGGCAGTGGCATGTCGCCGAACCTAGATGAGTCGAGTCAGAGGTCTGGAGGTCATCCATCTCATCTCGCTGGTTAGCGCAATGGAACCTCGGCGATCCCCACGGAGCGAAACGCTCTCCTCCCATGGTTCGTCGATTTGGTCCTGCCATGCTCACGCGGAGATGATCGAGGGACCGCTCGAGAACCTTTTCCTTGGTATCCCAACGCTCCACATGCGTGCACCCGGGGATGATGCGACCACACACGAACTCGAGCTTGGCGCCTCCTCTCGCTTCGCCCGTTGTCGATCGTCGTCGGGCCGTGTCACGCCCGGTCCGTTTCAGGCGTTTCGACATGGCCGTGCGTGGCAAATTGGTCGACCGAGCCGCGGCAGCTAAACCTCAGAGCCGACATGGACTTTCGTCGCATCGACTCGTTGCCGCCGTATGTGTTCGCCACCATCAACGACCTCAAGCTCGAGGCGCGACGACGGGGCGAGGACGTGATCGACCTCGGTTTCGGCAACCCCGACA
>JBAPYG010000104.1:0-4625 GCA_049284615.1 Acidimicrobiia bacterium | reverse complement strand
GGTAGGGGTCGTGCACGACCCCTACCGAGTCCCCTCCGATGGATCCGACCGACCCGGTCCGGTCACGAGCTCGCGTGTCCCCACCGACACCGATCGTGACAGGGGCCGGGCCTGTCAGGACTTCCGGCGACGAGACTAAGCCTGGTCTCCGACCTACTCGAAGTCTCACGCTCCGTGGAAGCCCTGGTTGGCCGTCGAATGACGCGATTTGGGTCTGGCGACCTAGTCGCGAATAGGAATTGGCCCCTTCTCAGCCAACGATTGTCGCCTACTCTGAGTGGTCGACACCGGCGGGAGTCAGGGGCGCCGGGAAGTGAAGGGGTGGGATGCTGGGAGGCAACACCACGTGCAGAGGCCGATGGCTCGCCACGCGTGTCATCGACTAGGCGGTCGTGATCTGTCTTCCAACACCATGCCTGGGGCGCCGGCCATGGGTCCCGACGTGTCAGTGGGCATCGCGCTTCCCGGAGGAGAGCCGGTGGCAGGGCCAGGTCTCGATCGCTAGCTATCCCGGCGATCGGAGAGAGGAGAGGGCCGCCCGTGGGGGGCGGCCCTCTCCGACTTCGTGGTCGACTCGAATCGGGACGACCGCACGCCGGGTTGTGGGCCTACTCCTCTTCCGAGTCGTCGGAGTTGCTCCCTCCCAAGGACGCCAGCCATTCGGCGGGGTCCTCGGGGAGACCGTCATCGGCCGAGGAGATTCCGTCACCGTCGCCGAGGATCCCGAGACTGGCGACCGTGGTCGCCCCGGGCAGCGAGGGCTGGAGCACCTGGTACTGGTCGGCACCGGTGCCGGCGGGGATCAGCTTGCCGATGATCACATTCTCCTTGAGACCCCTCATGAAGTCGGAACGGCTCTGGATGGCAGCGTCGGTGAGGACCTTCGTCGTCTCCTGGAACGAGGCAGCCGACAGCCAGGAGTCTGTGGCCAGCGAGGCCTTGGTGATTCCCATGAGCTCGGGACGGCCCTCCGCCGGCTTCTTGCCGTCGGAGACCAGCTCCCGGTTCGTGTCCCGGAATGTCTGATCGTCGATGAGGGCCGCAGGCAGGAAGTCGGAGTCGTTGGGTGAGACGACGCGGACACGACGCAGCATCTGACGAACGATCATCTCGATGTGCTTGTCATGGATCTCGACGCCCTGGGATCGATACACCTCCTGGACCTGATCGACCAGGTACTGCTGGGTGGCGCGGACCCCGCGGATCACGAGCACCTCCTTCGGATCCAGCGGGCCCTCGGTCAGCTGGGTTCCCGCCTCGACCTCCGCCCCATCCTGAAAGCGCAGCTTGGCGAAGCGGGAGATCTTGTAGACCACTTCGTCGTCACCCTTGGTGACGGTGATACGACGACCCTCTTCGTCGTCCACAAGATGGGCCACCCCGGCGATCTCGGAGAGCACGGCCTTGCCCTTGGGGGCCCGAGCTTCGAACAGCTCTACGACTCGGGGCAACCCGTGGGTGATGTCCTCTCCGGCCACGCCACCGGTGTGGAAGGTGCGCATGGTCAACTGGGTGCCAGGCTCACCGATGGACTGAGCCGCCATGATGCCGACGGCCTCGGCCGTCTCCACGATCCGGCCCGTCGCCAGCGACAACCCGTAACACGTCTGGCACACACCGCCACGGGTGTCACAAGTGAGCGGCGACCGCACCCGGACCGACTCGACGTCGGCATCCTCGATGGCGTGCAACTCCTTGGTCCCGATGATGGTGCCGGCGCGAAGCTTCTCGTCGTCCTCGGTGGCCACCAATGAGCGGCCCTCCTTGAGGTCGTCGGCGAGGGCGCGGCCGTAGATGCGGGAACGGAGGTTCCTGATCTTGTTCCCTCGGTCGTCGACCACCTTGATCACGATCCCGCGATCGGTCTCACAGTCGTCATCGATGACGATCATCTCCTGGGAGACGTCGACGAGACGACGGGTCAGGTAACCGGAGTCCGCGGTGCGAAGCGCCGTGTCGGCCAGTCCCTTGCGGGCGCCGTGGGTCGAGATGAAGTACTCCAGCACCGACAGCCCCTCGCGGAAGTTGGAGATTATGGGCCGGGGGATGATGTCACCCTTCGGATTGGCCACGAGACCACGCATGCCGGCGATCTGGCGAACCTGCATCATGTTCCCTCGAGCGCCGGAGCCGACCATCATGTCGAGCGAGTTGAACTGCTCGGTCTTCAGGCCGAGCTTCATGGCATCGGTCACCTTCTCGGTGGCCTCCGTCCAGATCTCGATGAGCTCCTGACGACGCTCGTCGTCGGTGACCACGCCCTTGGCGAAGAGATTCTGGACCTTCTCTGCCCGCTCCTCGTACTCGGCGAGGATCTCCGACTTGTCGTCGGGAGTCCGCACGTCGTCGAGGGCGATGGTGAGCCCGGCGCGGGTGGCGAACCTGAAGCCGAGCTCCTTGATGCCGTCCAGGGTGGCGGCGACCGCCGAGCGCGGGTAGCGCTCGATGATCGTCTCGATCAGGAGCTTGATGTCGCTCTTGATCACCACCGAGTTGATGAACGGGAAGTCCTCGGGGAAGACGGTGTTCAGCAGGGCCCGGCCCAACGTCGTGTCGGTCAGTGCCTTGGGGTCGACCGGCTCGTCGTTGATGAGGGTCTTCAGAGTCTGCTTGAGGTCGAGATGCACGTCGGGGTCACCGGCAAGGTCACCCAGACGGATCTTGATCGGGGAGTGCAACGACAGCTCGCCGATCTCATACGCCATCTCGGCCTCGTCGATGTCGGCGAACACGCGACCTGCCCCCTTGGCGTCCTCGACGAACTCCGAGAGGTAGTAGATCCCGATGACCATGTCCTGGGAGGGCGTCACGATGGGTCTGCCGGAGGCAGGCGACAACACGTTGTTCGACGAGAGCATCAGCACCCGGGCCTCGGCCTGGGCCTCGGCTGACAGAGGCAGGTGGACTGCCATCTGATCTCCGTCGAAGTCGGCGTTGAACGCCTCACAGACGAGTGGGTGGATCTGGATCGCTTTACCCTCGACCAGGACCGGCTCGAAGGCCTGGATGCCGAGACGGTGCAGGGTGGGGGCGCGGTTGAGGAGAACCGGGTGCTCTTGGATGACGTCGCTGAGGACGTCCCACACCTGGGGGCGCTGCCGCTCGACCATCCGCTTCGCTGCCTTGATGTTCTGCGCCAGGTCGAGGTCGACCAGACGCTTCATCACGAACGGCTTGAACAGCTCGAGGGCCATGATCTTGGGGAGACCGCACTGGTGGAGCTTCAGCGACGGCCCGACCACGATCACGGAACGACCCGAGTAATCGACACGCTTGCCGAGCAGGTTCTGACGGAAACGTCCCTGCTTTCCCTTGAGCATGTCGGAGAGTGACTTCAGAGCGCGGTTTCCCGGCCCCGTCACCGCACGACCGCGCCGACCGTTGTCGAACAGCGCGTCGACGGCCTCTTGGAGCATGCGCTTCTCGTTGTTGACGATGATCTCGGGTGCGCCCAGGTCCAACAGCCTCTTCAGTCGGTTGTTGCGGTTGATCACCCGTCGGTACAGGTCGTTGAGGTCGGACGTGGCGAAACGCCCACCGTCGAGTTGGACCATGGGTCGCAGGTCAGGGGGGATGACCGGCACGGTCTCGAGGATCATGTCCTCGGGCCGGTTCTGCCCTTCCCAGAAGGGCTTGACGACCTTCATCCGCTGCGTGGCACGCTGACGCCGCTGCTGTGAGGACCCGTTGAGGTTGTCGTCGAGACGCTCCATCTCGGCATCGAGGTCGAGACCGAGGAGCAATGTCTTCACCGCCTCGGCACCCATGCCGCCCTCGAAGTAGTCGGCGTAGCGGAAGTAGATCTCGCGCCAGAGCTGCTCGGACTCGATGAGCTGCTTGGGGCCCATGGTGCGGAAAGTGCTGAAGGCTTCTTCGATCAGCTCGATCTCACGATCGGTGCGCTCCTCGCGCTCCTTGATCTCCTTCTCGACTTCCTTGCGACGGGCATTGATCTCCTGGGTCTTGGCTCCGCCCTCTTCCATTCGCTCGAGCTCGTCCTCGAGGGCCTCGAGACGGACCTCGTGCCATTCGCCGAACTCGTTCTTGACCACCTCGATCTCGTCGCCCATGGCCGCTTCCAGCTCGGGGAGGTCCTTCTGGCGACTCTCGTCGTTGACGGACGTCACTATGTAGCTGGCGAAGTAGATGACCTTCTCCAGCTCCTTCGGTGACATGTCCAGCAGGTAGCCGAGACGGCTGGGGACACCCTTGAAGAACCAGATGTGGGTGACCGGCGCGGCGAGCTCGATGTGGCCCATCCGCTCACGACGCACCTTGGATCGGGTCACCTCGACGCCGCAGCGCTCACAGATGATCCCCTTGTAGCGAATCCTCTTGTACTTCCCGCAGTAGCACTCCCAGTCACGCTGGGGGCCGAAGATGCGCTCGTCGAAGAGACCCTCCTTCTCGGGGCGGAGAGTCCGGTAGTTGATGGTCTCCGGCTTCTTCACCTCTCCGTAGGACCAGGCGCGGACCTGGTCGTTCGAGGCGAGGCCGATCCTCAGTTCATCGAATATCTGTGCAGCCATATCAATTCCGGCGGGCTTTGGCCGGGAGTCTCCTCCCGCCCGCCGTTATCTCCTTCAGGGGATCACTGGGGGACTATCTCGAAACCGGTGGATCCG
>JBAPYG010000103.1:0-1653 GCA_049284615.1 Acidimicrobiia bacterium | reverse complement strand
CGACGACCGCTTGCAGATGATCTTCGCCTGCTGTCACCTGTCTCTGGCGGTGGACAAGCAAGTGGCTCTGACCCTGCGCACTCTCGGTGGCCTCACCACCCCTGAGATCGCCGATGCGTTTCTGGTTTCGGAGTCGACGATGGCGCAACGGCTGGTCAGGGCCAAGTCGAAGATACGCGACGCCGGGATCCCCTTCTCCGTCCCCTCGAGTGACGACATGACGTCACGTCTGGATGCCGTTCTGGCCGTCGTCTACCTCATCTTCAACGAGGGCTACTTCGCATCTTCCGGCGACAGCCTGGTGCGAGAGGAGCTGGCGAGCTCCGCCATCGAGTTGGGCCGCATGTTGGTCGATCTGATGCCCGACTCGACGGAGGGGCGGGGTCTGCTCGCTCTCATGCTGCTTCAGCACTCTCGTCGCGACACCAGGGTCGACAGTCATGGCGACCTCGTGCTCCTGCAGGACCAGGATCGCGCCAGGTGGGACAGGCCCGAGATCGAAGAGGGATTGGGGATCGTCTCGGGGCTCATCGGCTCGGGCTCCTATGCGTTGCAGGCGATGATCGCTGCCTGTCACTCGTCGGCACGGTCCTGGGGCGAGACCGACTGGGCCCGGATCGTCGCCCTCTACGACCGTCTGTGGCCGCTGACCGGGTCTCCGGTCGTCGGCCTGAACCGGGCCGTCGCAGTCGGGTATGCCTCAGGGCCAGGTGAGGGTCTGGATGCGCTCGGGGATATCGACCTCCACGGCTATCACGCCTTTCACGCTTCTCGCGCCGAGATGCTTCGTCGTGCCGGCCGCTCCGGGCAGGCCCGCAAGGAGTTCGAGCTCGCGCTGGCATCCAGCTCCAACGACGCGGAACGGAGGCTCATCGAGTCCCGGCTCGCCGAACTCCCCTGAACGATCGTCGGCAGATGAGACGAGCTAATCCCCGAACCGTCTCAGACCCTCGGCCAGGCCGTCCTCGGTGTCGGCACTGAACCACGACCGGCCATCCTCGCCCCAGCTGAGCCATTCCTCAGGTGGCACGGGGCGGAAGGACACCCGGTCGAGAAGGGTCTGGATCGAGCCGTCGCCGGCCGCCTCTTCGATGGCCTCGTCGGCGATGCTGGTGGGATACACGGCGCACGTCACCTGTCTGGAACCTGTGTCGTCGACGGGGACTACTGGGAGCGGAGACTCGATGAGAATCAGGTTCTCGAGGGTCTCGGTCCGGACGAAGGGCTGATCGACCGCCACGACCAGGACCCGGTTCGCGGTGGCGCGGGCCAGGACGGTGGCGATTCCCGCCAGCGGCCCAGTTGCATGGACCGCATCGGGCCATGACTCCCATCCGTCGCGGTCCGGCCCGAGCAGGACGATGCGTGTGACGACAGGCGACAAGGCCCTCCCGACTCGCTGGAGCATGGTCGAGCCGCCGACACCGACGTCGGCTTTGTCCCGTCCCATCCGACTGCTGCGACCACCGGTGAGGATGGCGCCGAGCGTCCCGTTCGTCACCCGAGCGAGGCTACGGCATCCAACGCTGTGATGCCCCGGCCCGCTCTCCGGATCGACCGGCCCGAATCGCGTCTGGGCCGTTCGACTGGACGCAGCCCCATCTCACGGGCGATGGGTCAACCCTGGGATTCGACGTACTCAGAGACAATGCC
>JBAPYG010000102.1:0-1559 GCA_049284615.1 Acidimicrobiia bacterium | reverse complement strand
TCTCTCGACTCGGCCCGGGCCAGCACGAGCTGTCTGACGAGCATTGGTAGACGTTCGGATGCGCCCAACACGACGACATGGCCGGACTCGAACACGACGCTTCGCCCGCGCCGCATCCGCTCGATCCTGTCTTCGACTCCTGCGGCGATGACACCGATCAGGGTGCCGGCGACGAGCACTCCGAAGATCGTGATGAGTAACGCGAGCACTCGACGACCCCACCCGACGTCGCCGGCCATCGTGCCGGTGTCCAGGACCCGAAGGAGGCTCTGCCAGAAGTCCTCGAAGTAGGAGGAGTCCTCGCTGCCGGAGAGAGCGACATCGAATAGGGCTAGAGCCGTGGCGCTGACGGCCAGCACCACGAGGGTGATGATGCCCAGCCACACGAGGGTTGCCCACGTCCCACGTGCCAGCAGATTATCGAATCGGTATCGAAGCCTGTGCCTCCACTGCGACCGGCGTTGGCCTGGATCCTGGCGAGTTGCTGACATGGGAGGCGTCACAGTAGGCGAGCGGGCGTTGCCTCGGTCTTGGTGGACTGCCGCTTCGGGCCGGTTATGAGGTCGTGAAGAGCGTCAGCTGCATCCCGTCCGGGGCGCGCACGCGGGCGTTGTGGTCTCCCCAGGGGGTGGTGGCAGCCGGGGCCACGTCCTCGGCTCCTGCCGCAACCAGTCTCGCCGCCATCTCGCCGCTGTCCGATACCTCGAGGGCGAATCGCACGGCCCCCGACACTCGCTGTCCGACCTCGATCCGATCGACCATCTCGGCCTGGGCCTCGTCGAACAGCTCGAGCGTGGCCCGCCCGGCATCGAGGAGGATCACACGACCTTCCGCGGTGCTCCAATCCTCGAGCTGGGTCAGTCCGAGCGCATCGCGATAGAAGGCGACGGCCTGTTCGAAGTCAGAGACCGTCAGGGCAACTCGCAGCTCGGTCACATTCGTCATTGTGCACCTCTCTGGTGGTGGTATTCGGTGAGTTGAACCGGCCAATGGTCAGCTCTCCTGGTGATCTTCGAAGTCAGGCCAGGCAGGTGCGGGTTGCGTCGATGCGCATCTACCGCGTCCTCGCTGCCCAGATCGTCGTAACCGAAGACGGCAGTGAAGAAGGGACGGACATCGGCACCGGCAGCCTGGGCGACGGTCGCCTGGACCTGTGTTGGGTCGGCGGCGAGCCCGAGCCGACTCGCCGTCTGTGAGATGCGCCGGGCGAGCTCGACGTCCTTCTGGCTCAAGGCCCCACCCTCCTTCGTGAATGTGCGAACCGTCACCCCACCGGCACGCAGATCGACATCGGGAAAGTGCCCGACGGCATCGCCGACCTCGGCGATCGCCGCCACGAAGCCGCCACCCCGGGCGAAGGAGCCCGTCCCGAAGTATGCATGCGCACCCAATAGAGAACCCTCCAGTCCTCGAGGTCTTCGGCGTCGTGGAATGCCTTCGCTGTGACTCTCTCATCGCTCATCTGGACACTCCTCGGCCCCTGGCCGACTCGACCAACCTCGATTTCGGAACCGTACATCCAGACAGGCCCTCGACCGGACGCCCGCCGGGTCGTTGGG
>JBAPYG010000101.1:0-8621 GCA_049284615.1 Acidimicrobiia bacterium | reverse complement strand
CTCGAGTACGAGCTGAACAACCGACCTGACTGGGTCGAGATCCCGCTGCAGGGGATCCTGGAGACGCTCGGCTAGCGGCCCCTGTTTCGGCTCAACGCCGGCAGGTAGAGACGGTCGCGGTACTCGGCGAGCATCCGGGCCGCGGTCACCCGTGGGCCCAATGTTCGCCAGCCATGGCGGATCCTTCCGTTGAAGACATGGCGCGCTCCGTAATACTCGTCTCTCACTGCCTCGATCGTCGCCAGGACCGATGCTGCCTCGTCGGCGTCGCGCTCCTCCGGGTCGGCCGACAGACTCGCCGGGATCGCCCATCCGTTGTGACCGTCGTACATCTCCGCCCACCAGCCGTCGAGAATCGAGCAATTGAGCCCGCCGTTGAGTGCCGCCTTCTCTCCGCTGGTGCCCGATGCCTCTCGGGGTCGTATGGGGTTGTTCAGCCAGATGTCGCAACCCTGCACCAGCTGATGGGCGATGTCCATGTCGTAGTCGGCCAGGAAGGTCAACCTCGAGTTGGCGCTGGTCGTGCTGGCGAACCCGACGATCTGGGCCACCAGAGACTTCCCGGCCTCATCCGACGGGTGAGCCTTCCCCGAGAAGAGGAAGTGGACCGGTTGCGTATCGTCACCGAGGAGTTGGGCCAGCCGCTCGGGGTCGCGGAGTAGGAGGGTGGCCCTCTTGTAGGGGGCGAAGCGGCGGGCGAACCCGATGATCAGGGCGTCGGGGTCGATCTTCTCCCCGGTTGCGCCGGCGACATGATCCACCAGGCTCACCGAGCTCCTTCGCCGAACCTCGCTGAGGGTGACGTCATCGATGTCGACGACCCTCTCCCAGGTCTCGGGGTCTCCTTCCGGCCATCGATCTCCAAGTGTGGAGTCGAACAGGTCTTGAACGTGTCGGCCGGTCCAGGTCCGAGCATGGACACCGTTGGTGACCGAGCCGATCCGATCTCCGATGCCCACGCCCGAGAAGAGCTCGCGGCTCACCTCTCCGTGCAACTCTGAGACACCGTTGGCACTGGAGGCGACCCGGAGGCACCAGGCGGCCATGTTCGACCGGGCGTCGTCATCGGGATCGACCGCGAGCTCCCACACGTCGGCAATCGGTGTCTCCCACCGGTCCGCCCAGTACTCCAGGAATGGTGAGATCAAGGAACGGTCGAATCGGTCTATCCCGGCCGGAACCGGGGTGTGCGTGGTGAAGATGACTCCGGGGGAGACCTCGGCCACCGCTTCGTCCAAGTCTCTCCCAGCGATGACACGATCGATCAGCTCGAGTGCCACGAACCCGGCATGACCCTCGTTGAGATGGTAGACGTCGATGTCCCAGCCCATCGCGGCGACGGCGCGGGCACCCCCGACCCCGAGCACCATCTCCTGTTCGATCCGATGCAACCCGAAGCCGATGTACAACTGGTCGGTGATCTTGCGATCGTGCGGGTCGTTGGCGTCCATGTCGGTGTCCAGGAGCAGTAGGGGAATCCTCCCGACGCTCATCGTCCACACGCGTGCCAGCACCTCACGCCCGGGCATTGGGATACTCACGGTCAGACCACTGTCACGAGCCCCCACCTGCTCGGGATCGATGGTCGCGTACGTCTCGTGTTGATTGCCCTCCTCGATAACCTGATGAAAGACCCCGTCCCGGTAGAAGAGACCGACCCCGACAAGGGGGAGGCCCATATCGCTGGCAGCCTTCAGGTGGTCGCCGGCGAGCACGCCGAGGCCCCCGGCGTACTGGGGCAGATAGGCGCTGATACCGAACTCGGGGGAGCAGTAGGCGATCTCCGGGGTCAACGGCTCGCCGATGGCCCCGAGTCTCCGGAGCTCGCTCTCGACCCGCCCGACCAGCTCCCCATCATCGGACAATCTCGCCAACTCGCCGTCGTCGAGACCGGCCACAACACCGGAAGGGTGATGCCCGGGAGCACCGGGGAGCGAATCGAGCAGGCTGCGACACGATGGCGTCCACGTCCACATGTGACTGTCTGCGAGATGTTGCAACGCTGCTCGCAATGAGGAATGGTCCACGTGTCTCCTTCCAAAAGCGAAGCCACCGGGTCTGGCGGTGGCCGGACCCGAGTGTAGGGAGGGTGGCGGCGGTTGTGACAAAGGAGAGGGCCGGGCCCGAACAGACGTGAGATGACGAGCTCGGGCCAGAAATAGGAAATGGACCTGCCACTTTCTGCGGGGGAGAGGTGGCGAGGCCCAAGAACCTATGGGGTTCCCGTGTTTTACGTCGCCGGGAACATCACGACAAGAGAGATTATAGACACACTGTGCCGCCTACGAGGTATTGGTCCCATCATGTATCAGCCTCGGCGCCTTCGCCTCTACTGATACATGCATGTGAGCCTGCTCGACCGAGAAGACACGACACCGACAGAGTTCTCGCTGACGGTGGAGATGCGCGCCACGACCCTTGCTGAGATGAGGAGCATCGACGTCAGCCGGAGCGGAGCCGTTCTCCCGGCCTACCTGTTGATGACGGAGGCCGAGTGGCGGCACGGCATCGGGCCTTATGTGAGTGAGCGAAGACACTCGATGCCACACGATCGCCACGGTCCTCCCGGATCGTTGATATGGGCGCAGTCGGCCTCGCGTGCGGGACACGTCATGGTCGGTGGTCGAGATCGCCTCGGGTTCCCGTCGTTCCCGGTGCCCGCATCGGATGGTGTCATCCGGTTCGAGTCGCTCGACTCGCCGGATGTCGACCTCTCCGGCGAGGCCGGCATCCCGATCGTTCGCGGCTACGTTCTCGACGAGCCGGCGACGTGCACGCCGCTGATCGATCCCGATGACAGCATCTCCTGTGCTTCGGCGGACTGTGCGCAATGTCTCCACTCGATCAGCCTGAGCCCATGGCAGTCGGCGATCGCGTGCCTGTGCCGGGAACATCCGGATAGTCCGCGGAGGACCCGGCATCAGGCGTGACACTCTGGTCGGGCTGCTCAGCCGAACGGGTTGTCGTCGTCGATCTGCTTGAGGAAGGACTCGATCTCATCTGCGATGTTCGATGACTCTTCCACCCCGAAGTCGGGTGTCCCTTGCTCGAGACCCCGGATCAACTCCTGGGCATCGGGGCGCTCGGCAACCGCAGCGTCGAGCAGCTCGATGAGATCCAGTGCCCGCGCGTGCAGATCCGAGAGGTCGACCTCGGTTCCGAGGAACAAGGACAGACGACCCAGCACCGCCTCGGCAGCCGGCCAGTAGACGCCGGAGACGTAATGGGGCACTTGTGCCCAGAAGCCCACCGACGGGATGTCGTTCTCGCTGGAGATCTGGTGCATCGCAGCATTGACGAACGAGGCCGGCACCGAGAAGGCCCCGGCGGGGATCCCCACCGCCTCGAGTGACGGGTCGGTGGAAGTGATCATGATCGGGGTGTCCCGTGTGTGAGAGACGGCCGCGGAGATCGATCCGACGGCGATGACCTTTGTCACACGCGCTGAGGAGGCCAGGTGGGTCAGCTCGGTGCCGATCAGCTGCCACGCCCGATCTGGCTCATCACCGGAGACGACCAACAGATCCTGACTGGCGTCCTTGATCGCCGTCACCAGTAGCTTGGGCCAATCGACCCTCGTGGAGAAGCCACCGGAGAACTCCACCGTGGGCCGATGTGTGCCGTAGTCGAAGATCTCGTCCGGGTCGAACATGGCCACCGTGTCTCCCTTCCCAGACAGCAACCCGCCTGCGGTCGTGGCCACGGAGCCGGCATTGACCCATCCGCTGACCGCGAGGACCAGCACCGGATCTCTCAGGTCGATCGGTTTGATCATCTCGAAGATCGGCACCGGCTCAGCCCCACTGTCCCGGGGGAGTCACAGGAGATGAGGCCTCGCGGGGGAGAGTGCTGCGCCGATCGAGTGCGGCCACGTGATGTGCCATCGCCATCTCCCTTCGAGGTCGTTGTCGGTCGCGGCACCAATCTGAATATGAGCACGATCACCCACCGGGCGAAAATCCTGATGGGTCGGAGACGCCACGAGGATACGTGCCGGCCCCCGACATCGCTCATATGGTCGCAGCTCGGCAGGTTCGATTGGAGGACACATGGATCCGGCGCTCATAACGTGGCTCGTGGTCGCCGCGGTCGTGATCGCGGTGCTCTCCTTCATTCTCGGAAGACGCGGCGGGCCGACAACGGGAGCCGGAGCCGAACGGCGGCGAGGAGTACGACTTCTACCCGTTCGTGGTCAATAAAGACGGCCACGTCGAGTTCGATGCCGATCTCTTCACCAGCGGAGTCCGCCACCTTCGGCAGAACCGCGACGAGAGGGCGGCCGGGGAGTTGATCGTCATCGGTGAGCAGAACCTGGTCCGGGAGACCTTCACGACCGAAGCCCCCGACGACTACAAGGGGCTCTATGCCGGTGCCACGAGAACATCAGGAACAAGCCGGGCATCTCGGCGACATCCATGGGTGAGCACAGCCTCAGGAACGTGACCGAACCGATGAGCCTCTACACCCTCGACCCGACCTCCTGAAGCCGGCGCATTAGCACCGGCTCGGTGACGCGTAGGATTCCCGATCGGGCAAGCATCGAAAGGAGCCCACGTGTTCGACTCAGGAATGCACACGGTCCTTGCCGCTTCCGATCTGGAGCGCGCGAAGAAGTGGTACTCGGAGATGTTGGGGCTCGATCCGGTCGACGAGGACCCGTACGGGAACCTTCACTACGAGGTCGGGGATTCTCGATTCCTCGTCTATCAGTCCGAGTTCGCCGGGACCAACAAGGCCACCGCGGCGGGATTTCAGGTGAGCGACTTCGACGATGTCGTGGAGAAGCTCAAGGCCAAAGGTGTCGTTTTCGAAGATGTCGACTTCGGCGAACTCGGATCGACCGTCGATGGCGTCATCTCGACCCCTGACAGCAATGACAAGGCGGCGTGGATCAAGGACAGTGAGGGCAACATCCTGTCTCTGACGACCGCCGACTGACGCAGCGGATCTCCCTGCTTCAGGCGTGGGGCAGGGACGATTCGTCCCCGGAGACGACGACCGGCCCGGGGGCACAAACAGTCACGGGCCGCTCGTGGTCGATCGCGCCTGGTCGGTCGCCGGGTCTTGACGATGGCGGCGAGATCGACGGGTGCCACGGACATGGGTCGGCTCGCTACGGGATCAGCCTCCACAACCTCGGGCGGCTCTCTCTCGACACCGACGGTGTGTTGGCGACGGATGGAGCGACCGGTTGGCCACCATGGCGGGCTCCCCGGCCGACGGATACATGGCATCGCGCCTCGTGCGGGTTCGAGCAGGCACCCGGTGGTCTCGGGTTGGGAGGTTGGGCGGGCTGCCGTTTCGTCGACGCCCGCCGCGGGTAATGGCCATCAGCCAAACCCCTGGAGGAAACATGTCACCGAAGGCCACTCAGGTCCGTCCCGACCCTTTCGACGCCCCCACCGTCGAATCCGATGAAGCCAAGCCCCACCAGCACGGCATGGCCCAGGCTCAAGGCAAGGAGTACAAGCGGGCACTCACCCACATGGCTGAGACCGTCGCCGAAGTCGGGGTGGAGGCCCACGCCGGCGACATGATCATCGCACTCGCCATCGAGAAGGCGGAGGGAATGTATGTCAAGCAGAATGGCCATCTCACCTGGATGAAGCCATCGGGCGACAACGCTCATCTCGAGATCTCGGCACGTGACTCCGCAGACCAACGTTTCATACCCGGTCTCACCGTCAACGTCTCGGTGACAGATGGGTCGGGAGACATGCTGGTCGATGAGACGCTGCCCATGCTGTGGCACCCTTGGCTCTACCACTACGGCGCCAACATGACTCTTCCCGAGGGAGAGCCGCTAACCGTCGAAGTCGAGATAGGGGCGCCCGACTTCCCTCGCCATGACGAGAAGAACGGAAAGCGCTACGCGACCGACGTGTACGTGCGGTTCGACGAGGTCGAGCTCGACCTCACCTGACCCGGCTCGACCAAAATGTATGGTTGGACGCCGGACATCGAGGTCGAGGTGGAGAAGTCCGAGTACGACGACAAGCGCAACTTCGATGTCACCGACGAGCCACCCGCGGAGCATCTAGACGACGTCGATCCCCTGACGGCCCCCCCGGGCGAGGTGTTCGTCATCCAACAGCATCATGCCACCGCACTTCATCACGATGTGAGGCTGGAGATGCAGAGCGGCGAGACACCGGTGCTGGTGTCTTGGGCGGTGCCCAAGGGCTTGCCACGTCGTCGCGGGGACCGTCACCTCGCCATTCGCACCGAGGATCATCCCATGGGTTATGCCACGTTCTCGGGCACGATCCCCGAGGGTGAGTATGGGGGAGGCGAAGTGAGGATCTTCGACCACGGGACGTACGAGATGGTCGAACGAAGTGACGATCGGCTCACGTTCCGCCTCCACGGCGATCGACTGGCAGGCAAGTGGCATCTGATCCACACCGGGCCCAGGGATGGCAAGGACCAATGGCTCGCACTGATGTCGGAGGACTTGCGGCCCGAGGGCGAGGCCATGCCGCCACCCGACCCGATGCTGGCAACACTGGCCCCGGAGGCATTCGACGACCCGGCGTGGGCGTTCGAGCCGAAGTGGGACGGTATCCGCGCCATCGCCATCTGTGATGACCAAACCGGGCTGATATCCCGCAATGAGCGAGACATATCGATCGCGTATCCGGAGCTGGCCAGGATCCACGACAGGGTCGTCGCCCTCGAGGCGATGCTCGATGGCGAGATCGTGGCCTTCGAAGAGGGCATCCCGTCATTTCAGCGACTCCAGCAGCGAATGCACCTCCGTGACCAGACCCGCATCGATCGCATGGCAGTGCAGATCCCCGTCGCGTACATGGTGTTCGACATCTTGTACCTGGACGGTCGTGACCTCACAGGCCTGCCCTTCGACGAGAGACGCCAGATTCTCCGAGAGGTCATCGTGCCGTCCCCGGTCGTGCAGATTTCGCCGGTCACCGAGTCCGACGGAGTAGCCCTCTTCACGGCGGCGGCCCGACAAGGCCTGGAGGGGATCATGGCGAAGAAGAGGTCATCGGTGTACAGGCCCGGAGCCCGCTCCGGGGACTGGCTCAAGGTCAAAGTGACGTTCGACGCCGATGTCGTGATCGTTGGATGGACCGAAGGAGAGGGGCGGCGGTCAGGTTCCGTGGGCTCTCTGGTGATGGCGGTCTACGAAGGCGACGACCTTCGCTACGTCGGCAACGTCGGCACCGGGTTCGATCGACGATCGTTGGCCGATGCCATGGAGCGTCTCGGAGACCTGGATGGGTCATCCTCACCGTTTGCGGCGGATGTGGTTCGTGATCGACCCGAACTCCGGCGAGCCCATTGGGTCGAGCCTGCGCTCGTGGCCCGTGTCGAACATCGTCAGCTCACGGACTCGGGTCGCTTACGGGCACCTTCGTTCCAGGGCTTCCGACAGGACAAGGCACCCCGGGACTGCACGTGGGAACAGATCTATCGGGAGACCCGGCTGTTCGAGTCCTGACCCGGACCACGACTCAACTGCGGAGAAGCCCGACCTGTTCGGTGAGGAACTCGAGGACCCGGCCATAGAGGTCGGCGGCGGCCTCTGCCGTGTTCTCGATGCACGTCACTCCGACGAGCCCGTGGGTGGGCATGGCGCTCAGCATGTGGAACACGGCTCCCGTCATCGTCGTCTGGTCGAAGTGGAGCCCGTGCAGCGAGACCAGGTCGAGCAGATCGCGCGGGCGGAACACCTCGAGACCATCGATCTCGACATGATCGGACGCGACATAGTGTTTCTCGGCACCGTCGGGAGCGAGGAAGACGGCTCGCTCCGGGTCGTACGCGCCGTCGGTCAGAAATTGAAGCGTGAGAAAGGGGTGGGTCGTGCCGCCCTTGCGGAGATTGAGCTCGATCGCGTACTCATCCCAGAGGTGATCCGATCGCTCGACCACGACGTAGTCGATGGCGAAGCGGCCGATGACGCCGCGAACCGCGAGTTGAGCGCCGACGAGCGCTGCACTCTCCGAAATCTTGGCGGCGTACCTCGGGTCGGCGGGAAACCGTGAGCCCATGAATACCTGTCCACTGGGCCCCCCGAGAATCTGATCATGAGTCGACAGCACCTCGACTTCGCCGAGCGGTGTGATTCGTAGTTGAACCGAGGGGCTCTCCACCGACCGACCCTCGACCATCTGCTCGACGACGCCACCTTCGCTCTCGAGGAGACGCATGAAGTGGTCGACTCCGCCGATTGCTTCATGGGTGGGCAGCTCATCGAGCAACGCATCCACGTCTCGTGGCGAGGGGCGGGAACCGAGCCTTCCGAGGTCGACCGTGGCGTTGCCGAAACCGGAGACTCCTTCGTTCAACTTGACGATCACGCGTCTCGGAGCAGCATCGTGGCCCATCAGCTCGATGATGGCGTCTCGCAGGTCCTGGCGACCGTGGATCCCCTCGACGCCCACTGGGTGTCGCACGCCCGCGGAGCGGAACAGACGACGGGCCTCGGTCTTGGTTCCCAGGGTCACGTGCGCCGGGTCGGCGCCGTACATCGGGATGCCCAGCCTCATCGCCAGCTCGCGATCGTCCCAGGTGGACATGAACGGGACGAGGTGGGCGCGGTCCCGGTCGGGGATCAGGCTCTGGATCTCCTCGAGGATCTGAGGACGATCGAGCAC
>JBAPYG010000100.1:0-3640 GCA_049284615.1 Acidimicrobiia bacterium | reverse complement strand
GTCGAAGACATCCGATCGAGCTATCGAGAGCTGTCCGATCGCGGCGTCCCATTCGAGGTCGAGCCAAGGGCGGTCACCAGCGACGGGGAGAGGGAGCTGTGGGCGGCCCACTTCCACGACCCTGACGGCCACCTCGGGAGCGTCGTCGGCTGGGTCGGCTAGGTCTCGTCGGTGAGGGCCGTGTCCACAGATTGTTCGATGCGATCCAACTCTTCGTAGGCGTCGCTGAACGAATTGATGTCCTCTCCCTCCGGCGGGCAGTCGAAGAAAGCCGCTTCGGCGACGGCTATCCACTCTGCAACCAGGTCGTCCACGGTCACGGAAGGGGAGGGGAGAAGTCCCTCGTTCTGCTCGCGCAGGCCCGCCAGCGTGTCTTGGCAGAGATCTTCAGAGGGTGGTTCTCCGAGCTCCGATTGGGACGGGACGACAGATGTCATCGAATCCCATGCCGGGAGCCAAGTGGCGGTGTCGGGGCGGTCGTCGCGACCGCACCCCGAGAGCAGCAGAGTGCAGGCGATAAGGATCACGGCACCAATCCGGGCCTTGCGGGGCATCCGAGCAGGTTAACGGCGGGACCGACGTCTACCCGTCCGTTCAGACGACGCTGTCCTCGCCGGCCAGGGTGGTGATCGACTTTATGGTCTCCAGCGGGATCTCGACGACCCGGCCAGCTTCGTTGTAAGGCTTGGTGAGGAGGAGACGATGCTGACCCGGCCCGTCGCACACGGTGATGCCGACGTGGGTGCGGGTCCCGCCATCCTCGGTCTCGACGACGATTCTCTCCATGACAGGGGCTTACCCGTGCCGTGTCTTCTCAAACGGGGTCGGTCACGTCTGCCACCGACGCATGGAGGGTGGCGATCAGTTGGGACGAATCGACCGACAGCGACACGCCGTGGGCGCCGCCCCCGATCGATACTTGCCCGCTCATCGATCGGTCCGCCACCACCGGCCAGGGCGTGGTGGCGCCGAGGGGGGTGATGGTGCCGCGCTCATAGCCGGTAACCGCGAGCGCCTCGCCGGCGTCCGGCATGGAGATTCGATTCACGCCGAGGTGCTGACGCAGTTTCGGCCAGGAGATGCTCCTGTCACCTGGAACCAGGATGAAGAGGAAGTCGTCGGGGCCGCGACGGACCACGATCGTCTTGATGACCTGAGCCGCCGTCACGCCTCGTGCCGCCGCTGCCTCCTCCAAGGAGCGCACCGGGCCATGTCGGACCACTTGATGGGGCAGGGACGTCAGCCTCGGGTCGGAGAGAGCAGGGGTCCCCGTCATCGCGAGCCGATCCGCTCGACGATCCAGTTCGAGTCGAGCCACAGCCCGCTCACCTCCATGCCCGGGTATTGCTGCCGCAACATCGCCACCGCCGTCGCCAGCTGCTCCTTCTGTCTCTTGTCAGGTACGGGGTTCCCGGCGCAATCGTGATGGGCGACGACAGTGATCCTCCGGGAGGAATGCTCGCTCACGGACACGGCCAAGTTGCTCAGGAGAAACGGGGTCTCCTCGGTGCTCTCGGCGAGATGGCGAACCACTCCGGCGGTCGTGATGGTGTCGAGGTGGCGAACTCCGTACTGCGTGCTCAGACAGTCGGCCACCTTCCTCTGGGGGCGTTCGTCAATGCACTCCAGAACCGTCCCGAACTGGTCCATTGGCTCGACTCTAAATCCACAGCGGGGAGCCGAGGCGATCGGATGGCGGCAACCGACACCATGAATAGATCGCGTTCTCCCTGGTTACAGTCGCCGGTCGTGGTCCACGCACTCGTCCCGGGGGGAGCCTGATGCCCGATTCGCCCCGGGACAAGTTACCGACGCGACGCTTCCTGGTCGACGTCACGCCGCTTCGTCAGTCATCCCGGTTCAGATGGCTGTTCGGAGGCCTGTCCCTCGCATGGATGGGACGTCAGCTGACGGTGGTGGCTGTCCCGTATCAGGTATACCAGTTGACCGGATCGGTTTTCCTGGTGGGTGCGCTCGGGATCGCTCAGCTCGTGCCCCTGTTGCTCACCTCGATCGTGGGTGGCGCCCTCGTCGACTCGGTAGACCGGCGACGTCTCCTGGTGATCGCGCAACTAGCTTCGATGCTCACTGCCGCCGGCCTCGCCATCAACGCGGCCGTGGCGACCCCTTCGGTCTGGCTCATCTTCGCCTTGAGCGCAATCAACGCCGGCTTCTCGGCGATCGACAGCCCGGCGCGCTCGGCGTCGCTGCCCACGCTGGTCGGGCGGCATCTGCTGCCGGCCTCCCTGGCCCTGACCCAGACCGTGGCCAACGTGGCCAAGACATTGGGCCCGGCGATCGGAGGCCTGCTCATCGCTCAGACCAGCCTCAGCCTCACCTACTCGCTCGAAGCGATCGCATTCGGGTTGGGATCGCTCTTGATGATCCGCGTCGGAGAGTTGCGTCCGGAGGGTGGGGGCCAGCAGTTCGGTTGGGAGTCGATCAAGGAGGGATACCGCTTCCTCCGCGATAGACGGGTCCTCCAGGCGAACTTCGTGATCGACCTCAACGCGATGATCTTTGGGATGCCACAAGCTCTGTTCCCCGTCATCGGCGAGACCGTCCTGGGTGGAGACGCGTCGACGGTTGGGCTCCTCTATGCAGCCCCCGGAGCGGGGGCCCTGCTCGGTGCGGCGACCTCGGGATGGGTGGGCGCGATCAAACGTCAGGGGCGAGCGGTGGTGGTGGCGGTCATCATCTGGGGGGCGGCGATCGCAGTCTTCGGCCTGGTCACCTCGGTGTGGCTCGCCGTTGCGCTCTTGGCGATCGCCGGTGCCGCCGATGTCATCTCGGCGGTCTTCCGAACGACGATCCTGCAATTGGCCGTGCCCGATCGATTAAGAGGGCGCCTCTCATCCATTCAGATCGCTGTGGTCGCCGGAGGACCCCGCCTGGGTGACTTCGAGGCGGGTGCGGTTGCAGCGGTGACCGGACCCCAGTTCTCGGTCGTCTCCGGTGGCCTGATGTGCATCCTCGGGGCCATCTTCATCGCCCGGAAGGTCCCCGAATTCGACCATTACGAGACCGATGTGGACGCCGACCCCGGCTGATCAGCCCACCGGCGCCGGGGTACGACGGCCGGCGCTCACCGCGGCAACGACGAGAAGGAGCGCGGCAATGGTGGCGAAGTTGGCCAGCCAGTGAAACCCTGCCGTCTCCTTGACGAACCCCGAGGAGAAGGCGGCCACGGCCCCGAGGACACTCATCGCCACGTCGGCGAGACCCTGCGCCCCGACCCGTTCCGACAGGGGCAGGCTCTCGGTGAGCAGGGCCGACCCGGCGATCAGGGCGAAGCTCCAGCCCAGCCCCAACATGAACAGCCCGGCGAACATCAAGATCGGGATGTACCCGGCGGCGACAGAGGCGATCGTCCCCAAGCCGAGGATGCCGGCGCCGATGATGATGGTGCGGATTCGCCCCAGCTTGTCCGCCCATCGCCCGATCAGGGGGGAGAGCCCGAACATCCCTAGGACATGCGCGGAGATCACGAGGGTCGACAGATCGGCCTGGCCATGGTCCCTCATGTGCAGGGGTGTCATCGTCATCACCGCCACCATGGCCATCTGGCTGACGGCCATTGCCACGATGGCGAGCCGCGCCAAAGGGTTGGGCCATATCGCCACCCAAGACCGCCTCGCCC
>JBAPYG010000099.1:0-2912 GCA_049284615.1 Acidimicrobiia bacterium | reverse complement strand
CCTGGAGACCATGCGTCTCCTCAAGTTCTCCACCGCCAATGTCAAGCTGGTGCTCAATCGCTCCAACTCCAAGGCCAAGCTGGACAACAAGGAGATCGAGGGAGCGCTCAAGATGGAGATCCTTGCCTCGGTGCCATCCGACGCGGTCGTTGCCGCCTCGGTCAATGAGGGGCGTCCGGTCGTGGAGACAGATCCAAAGTCCAAGGTTGCTAAAGGCTACGAGTCCGTTGCCGAACTAATTGCAGGAAAGGTCCCGGACGCTCCGGGCAAGTCCGGCATGTTCGGGCGGAAGTAGGAAAGGGGGGCGCACCATGCCATCACTATCAGAGAGAGTCGCCCAAGCGCGGCAGACCGAGACCAGCGACACGTCGCTCAATCGCACCGATGCGATGAGCGAGCTGCGGGGCCGTCTCCACTTCAAAGTCGTCGAGGAGCTGGGGCCGACGCTCTACGACCGTGGCATGTCCGACGCCGAGCTCCGCCTCCGCGTCCTCGAGATGCTGGAGTGGGCCGTCGACCAGGAGCAGGGGCTTCCGCTCACGTCGGCCGACCGGCGGGCGCTGCTCAACGAGATCGCTTCCGACGTCCTCGGCTACGGGCCGATCGACCCTCTCTTGAACGACCCTGACGTCACCGAGGTCATGGCCAATGGCCCCTACGACATCTACTACGAGAAGAACGGCCGCATCAGCAAGTCCGACGTGAAGTTCGTCGACGACGTTCATCTCCGCCGCATCATCGACAAGATCGTCGGTCAGATCGGTCGTCGCGTCGACGAGGCGACACCGATGGTCGATGCCCGTCTCCCCGACGGCTCTCGTGTCAATGCCATCATCGCCCCGCTCGCCATCGGCGGGCCTTTCCTGACGATTCGTAAGTTCTCGGTCGACCCCTACCAGGAAGCCGACCTGATCAGCTTTGGCACCCTGACCCAGCGCGTCGCCGACTTTCTCAGAGCGTGTGTCCGGGGTCGTCTCAACATCCTGATCTCGGGTGGTACCGGCTCGGGTAAGACAACGACCCTCAACGTCGTCTCGGCCTACATCCCCAACGACGAGCGCATCGTGACGGTCGAGGACGCCGCCGAGCTCCAACTCCACCAGGAGCACGTGCTCACCCTGGAGTCACGCCCGGCCAACATCGAAGGTGTTGGCGCGGTCAGCATCCGTGATCTGGTCAAGAACACCCTGCGTATGCGGCCCGACCGCATCGTGGTTGGTGAGGTTCGCGACGCCGCCGCCCTCGACATGTTGCAGGCGATGAACACCGGTCACGATGGTTCGCTTACCACGGTTCACTCCAACACGCCCCGTGACACTCTCTCCCGTATCGAGACCATGGTGCTGATGGCCGGGTTCGACTTGCCGGTCCGGGCCATCCGCGAGCAGGTGTCCTCGGCGGTCGATCTCATCGTCCACGTCTCCCGTCTCAAGGACGGGACCAGGCGAATCACCCATGTCACCGAGGTCGAGGGCATGGAGGGGGAGATCATCACCCTTCAGGACCTGTTCCTCTTCGACTACGGCATGGGTGTCGACGATGAGGGGATGTACAAGGGTCGTCTCAAGGCCACCGGCATCCGCCCCTCGTTCTCCGAAGATCTCGAGAACCAGGGTATTCGCCTCCCCGCCGACCTGTTCGATCCGGAGCCTTTCGCCCGGAGATCTAATTGAGAAAACTGCCGGCGCTCGTCGTCGCTCTCTTCCTCCTGGCTCTCCCGGTCTGGGCTCAGACCGGTGGCGAAGCAATCGAGATCGTTGACATCAACGGGTCCCGTTACCCGGAGAACGGTCAGACCCAGATGATCATCAAGTTCTCCAATTTCGCCGAGGATCCCGACCCGGCAGCCCTGACCGTTACCGTCGACGGACAGGAGGTGTCCAACCTCGAGGTGCAGCCGATCGGCAGTTCCAGCGTCCCCATTGGCGTGGTCATGGTCATCGACACTTCGGGTTCGATGGAGGGTGCACCGATCGCTGCCGCCCAGGAGGCCGCCAAGAGCTTCATCCAGCAGGCCCGGCCCGAGGACCGCATCGCCATCGTCACCTTCGCCGACGAAGTCCAGGTTCTCTCCGGTTTCACCAACAACAAGGATTCTCTCAACGCCACCATCGACGCCATCGTCGCCGAGGGTGAGACCTCGTTCAACGATGCCGTCATCCAGGGTGTCGCCATGTTCGACGAGCCCAGCGCCGCCAACTTGCTGCCCAATATGATCGTCCTCACCGACGGCGAGGACACTGCCTCGGTGGCAACGCTCGACGACGCCACCTCCGCTGTCGCCAACAGCGACGTCAGGACGTTCGGTGTGGCCCTGGAGTCTCCGGACTTCAACCCCGACCCGGTCGAGCAGATCGCCAACGCCGGTGGCGGGTTGTTCCTCTCCACCCCCGACCCGGAGTCACTGTCCGCTCTCTACGGCCAGATCAACACCGAGATCAGCAACACGCTGGTGGCCCGGTTCCAGTCCCCGGTCTTCACACCCGGCGATGTCGAGTTCGAGGTGAGCTACCAGGGGTTGACCTCGAGCCAGACGTTCGCCGTCTCGGGATTCGCGACAACCACAACCCAAGCCGAGGGTTCGTCGACGACGACCACACTGGCTCCACTCACCACCGTGGTCGTGCAGAGCAATGCGCCACTCGACATCAACACGTTGACCCTCATCGGAGCTGCGGGCATCGGGCTCACTCTCTTCCTCTTCCTGATCATCCTGTTCGGTCGTGAGGACGAGGACGACCCGGGTCGGTTCGCGAAGCGTCTGCAAGCATATGGGCGGAAGGGCTCGGGACAGGAAGAGGAGAAGAAAGGTCTACTGCAACGACTTCCCTTCCTGAACCGATTCAGCGAGGCGGCGGAAGAAGAGGTCAGACGTCGCGGCATGCTCTCGGGTGTCAACTCGGCCCTGGAAC
>JBAPYG010000098.1:0-11861 GCA_049284615.1 Acidimicrobiia bacterium | reverse complement strand
GATATAGGCGATGACCAGCTTCATTCGGTCGCTCCTTCTCCCGTCGAGACCACGGGCTCACGGGTCGCGGTGAGGGTGCCGGCGGCTACGCCAACACCGACGTGAGCAGGGTCGTGGCCGTAACCCGGCGATCCGTGCTCCTCGACATCGAGACCAGCGATCTCCTCTTCGGGGCTGACCCGCAGACCGATGGTCGCCTTGATGGCCAGGAACAGAAGACCGGCCGACACGGTGACGAACACGAAGTGCACCACCACGAAGATCAACTGCGTCCACAGCTGGTCGACCCCGCCACCGTAGAAGAGGCCGGCGTTCTCACGCCCGAGGAAGGCGTCGTCGTACCTGGCGAACAGAGCGATCGCCAGCGTCCCCCAGGTGCCCACGACGGCGTGCACCGAGATTGCGCCAACCGGATCGTCGATCTTCAACTTGTCGAACATCGCCACCGAGAACACCACGATCAACCCGCCGACCGCGCCTATGACCAGCGCGGCCCAGGTCTCGACCGAGCCCACCGGCGCCGTGACGGCCACCAGACCGGCGAGGAGGCCGTTGGCCGCGATCGACACGTCAGGCTTGCCGTCCTTCAACCAGTTGACCGTCATTGCCACGACTGCGCCGGCACATGCGGCCAGCAGGGTCTTCACCGCGATCTGTGGGACGAACTCGTCGGCCAACAACTCCGACCCGGGGTTGAACCCGAACCAACCGATGAACAGGATCATCGCGCCGAGGACGACGAATGCGATGTTGTGCCCCGGTATCGCGTGTGTCTTCCCATCCTTGCCGAACTTCCCGATCCGGGGCCCGAGGACGATGGCGCCCATCATCGCCGCCCAGCCACCGGTGGCATGGACGATGGTCGACCCGGCGAAGTCGGAGAACGGGAACTCGAGTTGTGCCAGCCACCCGCCACCCCACGTCCAACGGAGCACCACCGGGTATATCAACGCGGTGATGAAGAAGCTGTACACGAAGTAGCTCTTGAACTTGGTGCGCTCCGCCATGGCGCCGGACACGATGGTCGCCGCCGTCGCCGCGAAGGCAGCCTGGAAGAAGAAGAACGTCGATGGCAGGAGCCCATCGGCCACGGTGTCCTCGACGCCGGAGATCCCCAGCCCGAAGCCAAACCACCCACCGAGCATCTCACTGCCGCCAAATCCGATCGCAAAACCGACCAGCGCGAAGGCGAGGACACCGGCGGCCATGTCCATCAGGTTCTTCATCATGATGTTCGACACGTTCTTCGATCGCGTCAGACCGGCCTCCACCAGAGCGAAGCCGGCCTGCATGAAGAACACCAGGACGCCGGCGATGAATATCCAGAGGTTGTCGAGCACGAACTGTGTCGCGGCCGCAGGCTCCTCCTGGGCGATCGCCGGACTGGCCAGGACCAGCATGAGCAACGCACCGAGGGTCCCGCCGATCAGGAGTTTTCTCTTTGCTCTCTTCACTATCTGCCTCCTCCATCGACCGCGATCGCTCGTCGGCCGGAGCTAGCTCGGTTCAGGTCGGGCCCAACGTAAGACGCCCCGGTTTCACGTCGGTAAGCCTCCTGTTACGACGATGGGACGGCTTCCTGACACGAATCTGACATCAAGCTGACCCGGGCGATGGGTCGGGACGCCCACTCTCGACGTCACACAACAGATACCCTCGAGACCGAACGGTCTTGATCATCAAGCCCAGCGGCCCGACCTGGCGCCGGAGCCTGGCCACGGTGACATCGAGGTTGTTCCCCGTCGAGGGGGCGCCTGGCCACGCCTGACCCGCCAGCGTCTCCCGACTCACCACCCCACCGAATCGGTCGATCATCGGGGCGACGACTCGGGCCTGGATCTCCGAGAGCTGGGTGCTGTCCCCGCGAAACTCGACGGTCCCATCCCGGCTCAGCACGGGGACGTCCCGATCACGTTGACCCGACCGGGTCTCCAGGGCGCGGATTCGGGCGTTGCGATCGGCGCGCGAGACCGGGAGACGCACCCAATCTTCGAGCACGTCCACACACACCGGCGCCTCGGCATCCGGCTCGACCAGGAGCAGGCGCGGACGGCCTTGTCTGGCCAGCTCCTCACGCAGCGAATCGTCGGAGGGCCATTGGATCAACGCCACATCCATGCCAGGAAAGTACGACCGAAAGATTTCGCCACTGTTTCAGGCCCATAAACGAACCCGATCGGCTGTCAAGTGACGCTCAACGGCCCTTCCATCGAGGTTCGCGGCCCTGCAGCCAGGCGGCGACACCCTCGGCGACATCCTCGGTGCCGAGTGCAATCGCCTGGGACTGTCCTTCCCATGACAAAGACTCGGCGAAACTGGATTCGAACGCGGCATTCAGCCCTTGCTTGGCGAACATCTGGCCCACCGGCGCCCCCTCCTGGAACGAGGCGGCGATCTCGCTGACACGGGCGTGGAGTCGATCGGGGGCGACCACCTCCAGCGCCAGCCCGATCTCCACCGCCTCGGCGGCGTCGACGATCCGCCCCGAGAGTGCCAGCTCCTTGGCGCGCTGCAGGCCGACGACCCGTGGCAACAGCCAGGTCCCGCCGAAATCGACCGTCAGCCCACGACGCACGAATATCTCGGAGAACCTCGCCCGATCGCTGGCGACGACGACATCGCAGCCGAGTGCCAGGTTCATCCCGGCACCGACCGCGACACCATCGACTGCTGCGATGGTGGGCTTCGTGGTCCGGTGCAAGGCCATGGCGGCGCGCTCGACGACCTTCATGCGACGATGGGACTCGCCAATGGGAGGTGGCTCGGAGAAACGGTCCTCGTCGAGGTCGGCGCCCGAACAAAAGTCGCCCCCGGCTCCGGTGACGACCAGCACCCGGTCGGCGCTCTCCTCGAACTCGACGAAGGCCGACGTCAGAGCGGGCCAACCGTCCGTCGGAATCGCGTTCTTGCGATCGGGGCGCCCGATGGTGAGCCAACGAACCCCTTCTCTGGTCTCGGCGGTAAGCCAGGTCACGGGGTGACAGTAGACAAGCCCCGAACCGGGTTACCGTCTCGGCGTGGGTTTCAATCCATTTCGGGAGCAGGAGCGGAGCGCGATCGACATAGTCATGGTCGTCGTCGCCATCCTCGCCACGTTGGCGGTCATCGCATGGGCGATCTTCTCGGGGTGACGGTCAGCCCCGTCCAGCCGTATCAGGCGGTGAAGGAATACGTCTGCCCGGGGTGTGACAACACCATCCCGCCGGGCACGTTCCATCTCGTCGTGATCCCGAACGAGGCGGTCGACATGCGTCGTCACTGGCACCACGGGTGCTGGCACAAGGAGTTGCGCCGGGTCTACGGTGCTGGAGCCGCGGCCCGACCCTAAGCGTCCCGCCGGCGCAGACCCCACCAGGTCAGGCCGAGCCCCGCAATTGCCCAGCCGGCCATTACGGCGAGAGCATGGGCGGTGGCCATGCCGTTTCCGGGGATGAAGCTCCCGAATGGCCCATCTCCGCCCACGTCGAAGATTCCGTTCGCCGCCGCGGTCAGCGAGAAGTTCTCGTAGACAGACACGAACGGAGCGATGATCGAGTCCAGGAACGACAAGCCCAAAGCGATCCCCATCGCCGCCCCGATCGACCTGGTGAGGGCAACGGCACCCATTCCGATCGATGTCCATGCCGCGGCGATGACGGCGAACTTCCAGAGCAGGCCCAGCCACTCGCCGACGTCGGGCGAGCCACTTCCCCCCGCGGCGAAGACGGTCACCACCGCCCACACCGCGGTGCCGACGATGAAGGCCAGCCACGACGCCACCGTGTACATGGTGAACCGGGAAGCGATGTGGGCGCTCTTTCGAGCGTCGCGGGTCAGAGCGGTCGCCCAGACCGTGCCCGCCACCTCGCCGCCGAGGAGGGTGGTGGCCAGGATGACCGCGAACCACCACGCTTGGCCGGCGACCTGGACGGCTCCGTACACGAATGCCTCGGGACGGTCTGGCGGCGTCGCCCCGGCCTGTGCCGCGTCGGGGAGGGCGGGCAGGATCACATAGAACAGGACCGCAACGAATCCCAGGAGGACTGCCAGTAGCAGGAGCATGATGGGGTAGAGCTTTCGCCGGGTCACTTTCAGGTACTCGGCGTGGAGGAGGCTCACATGTCCCTCCCCCGTGTGATGTCCATGAATCGGGACTCGAGGGTGCTCCGCGCCTGGCGGACCTCGCTCGGGTAGATGCCCGCGGCGGCCAGCGACTCGATGATCGCCGACCCATCGTCGACGTCGACCCGCAACGACCCATCCGGCTCGATCTTGCTCGACATCCCCGATCGCTCCAGCACCGCAGCGGCCTGGGCCGGATCGGTCACGACGACATGGGTCCCGGCCTCACCGAGAAGCTCCTCGAGGGTGCCCTGGGTGACCAACCGGCCCTCGTCGATCACAACGACGTAGTCGGCGAGGGCCTCGATGTCGGCGAGATCGTGACTCGAGACCACCACGGTCCTGCCCTCGACGGTCAGTTCCTTGAGACGGGCCCGGAAAGCCAACTGGCCACCCGGGTCCAGCCCGTCCAGCGGCTCATCGAGGATGAGCAGCTCGGGATCGCCGAGCATCGCCGCGGCCAGGGCGAGACGTTGTCGCATCCCCTTGCTGTAGTCACCCGTCTTACGCCGGGCATCGGCGCCGAGGCCGACGAAGTCGATCATCTCGTCGACTCGATCGTGCCCGAAGCCGAGCGTGTCGGCGGCGATGTCGAGGTTGGCCCTTCCGGTGAGTGCGGTGATGAGGCCAGGCTCTTCGACGATCACACCGACTCGTTTGACGATCTCGGGCAGCCCGGCGGGGACTTGCGACCCGAGCACCTCGATCTCACCGGCGTCCGGACGCGTCAGACCGAGGATGGAACGGAACGTCGTCGTCTTGCCGGCGCCGTTCGGCCCCAGGAACCCGGTGAGCCGGCCCGACGGGATCTCGAAGTCGAGCCCGGCGAGGGCCTGAGTGCTGCGATATCTCTTCTCGAGCCCGCTGACCCTGATCGCGGGTTGCAGGTCGGTCATCGCGGCGAGACTAGAAAGCGCGGAGACCTCGTCAAACTCATCCGGGCACCCAATGCACTTCGATGGCGTCGGCCCTGAGTGCGACGCCTACGAAGTCGACCCTTCTCGCGCCTACCTGGGCGGCGAGACTGGCAACGTGTGCTCGCTTCGATCTACCGACCGCATCGATGGGGTCGCCCGGGCCGGTGATGGTGCGGACCTCGACAACGACCCGGCTTGCGCCGTCCCGTGCCACGATGTCGATCTCACCGCCGTCGACCGCGAGATTGCGTGTCTCGATATCGAGGCCGAAGGTCGTCAGCCACCAGACGGCGATCCGCTCACCCGCGGCGCCCACACCGGCATGGGGGCCGGTCAGAGCTTGAGCTCGGTCTTCTCCAGCTTTTCGACGTTGACGTCCCGGAATGTGAGGACCTGGACCTTCTCGAGGAAGCGAGCCGGGCGGAACATGTCCCACACCCACGCGTCACTCATCGTCACTTCGAAGTAGGTCGAGCCATCGGTGTTCTTGACCTCGACGTCGACCTTGTTGGCCAGATAGAACCTGCGCTCGGTCTCCACGACGAACTCGAACATGGGGAGCACGTCGTGATACTCCTTGTAGAGCTTGAGCTCGACTTCGGTCTCGTAGCGCTCCAGGTCTTCGTCCATTGTCTCCTCGACTCTCCACAGCTTGGTCCTTCGGCCCGCGGCGATGATATGCCTGCACCGGGATTAACCATTACCGATCGGGGGGACAATTTCCTAGAGACCACCGAAATTCGATATCGGCCAGATGATCACGAAGGCGCGACCCACCAGCGAGTCATACGAGATGGTCCCGAATCGACGGCTGTCGAAGCTGAACTCGCGATTGTCACCCATCACGAACACCTCGTCCTCCCCGATCTGAAACGGTCCGGCGTCGGGCATCACCACGTCGTCCTCGAGATACGGCTCGGCGATGGCAACGCCGTCGATGTGCACCTGGTCCTCGGAGATCGTGAGCGTCTCACCGGGCAGGCCGATCACCCGCTTTATGAGATCGTCTCGGCCCCTCGTCCGGATGCCGACCGCCTCCAGCACCGACCTCACGACGGCCTCCGGGAACGACTCCTCGATCTCGGGCTCGGCAGGATCTCGAAAGACGACGATGTCGCCACGCTCGGGCTCGCCGAGATGGAACGCGAGCTTGTTGACCATCACGCGATCGTTCACGTGGATGGTGTCGAGCATCGACTCCGAAGGGATCCAGAACGGCTGAACCAGAAACGTCTTGATCAGCACCGCGATTACGAGAGCGGTGAGGAGTAGACCGGGAAGCTCGGCCCAAAAGGACCGCTTCTTCTTGGTCGGTTGCCGGGGTTGCTCCTCTTCCGGGCGCGTTTCGCCGACGGGATCGGGCTCGAAACCCTCGAGGTGACGACCGCGCGGTTCGTTACTCAGTCGCGGAGCTCCTTGATGCGAGCCGACTTGCCGACTCGATCGCGTAGGTAATACAGCTTGGACCGCCGCACGTCGCCCTTTCGCGTCACCTCGATCTTGGAGATGATGGGCGCATTCACCGGGAACACACGCTCGACGCCGACACCGAAACTCAGCTTGCGAACCGTGAACGAGGCGCGGGGGCCGCTCCCGTTACGGGCGAGAACGACGCCTTCGAACACCTGGATGCGCTCGCGACCGCCCTCGACCACGCGAACGTGGACCTTGACGGTGTCACCGGCTCGAAACTCGGGGAGATCGTCGCGCACATGCGCGTTTTCGACAGCTTGAAGATCGTTCATGGAGGACTCCTAGAAACCGCCGGGAGAGATCGGTGCAGGTCCCGGTCGAGCGAATGATATCAGCTATCGGATTCCTTGCCATTCGACAGGAGGTCCGGGCGGCGCGACCTCGTGCGCTCCAATCGCTGCTGCCGTCGCCAGTTCTCGATCTGGCCGTGATCACCGCTCAGGAGCACGTCGGGCACGGTCATGCCCCGGAAATCGGAGGGTCGCGTGTACACCGGCTCTTCGAGAAGACCGTCTCGAAACGACTCCGACTCGGTCGAGCCCGGATTGCCCACGACACCGGGAAGGAGCCGAGCCACGCCCTCTATCGCGGCAGCAGCGGCCACTTCCCCGCCGGCGAGGACATAGTCACCGAGACTGACCTCCTGATCGATATGGGCGTCGATGACCCTCTGATCGACGCCTTCGAATCTCCCACACACGAAAGTGACCTCGTCGAGGGCGGACCACTCGTCCAGCGTGCCCTGGGACATCGGCACACCCGACGGTGTGAACAGGACGCGGCGGGTGGTGGCCAGTGGCTCGAGGGCAGCGGACAGGGGAGCCACCATCATGACCATTCCCGGACCACCCCCGAAGGGCGCATCGTCGAGTTGGCGATGCTTGCCGATGCCGTGCTCCCTCAGGTCGATCAGGTTCACCGTGAAGACGCCGTCCTCGATCGCCCTGCCGACTATGGAAGTCTGCAACGGCCCGCCGAAGAAGGCCGGGAACATGGTGACGACGTTGATCTTCACGACGGTGAGGGTAGGGGTGTCGCTCAGCCGCAACACCACCGTGCAGCCGTGGCGAAGATGGTCAGCCGAGTCGCTCCACGATCATGGCCATTCCCTGGCCACCTCCGACACACATCGTCTCCAACCCGAGCGTGCCGTCGAGAGTGCCCAGGTCGTTGAGGAGCGTGCCCATGATCCGGGCACCGGTCATGCCGAAGGGGTGCCCCAACGCGATGGCGCCACCGTGCGGGTTGAGCTTGTCCTCGTCGAGCCCCAACTCGTCCACACAAGCGAGAACTTGGGCGGCGAAGGCCTCGTTCAGTTCGATGATGTCGATGTCGTCGAGGCTCATCCCGGCCCGGTCGAGGACCTCATTGACCGCGAAGACCGGCCCCATGCCCATGAACTCGGGCTCGAGACCTGCCACCGACGACGCCACGATGCGGGCCAGCGGCCTCAGGCCGAGTTCGGCGGCCCTCTCCTCGGCCATGACCAGCACCGCGGCGGATCCGTCGTTGAGTGGACAGGAGTTCCCGGCGGTGACCGTCCCTTCGGGGTCGAACACGGTGGGCAGGGTCGCCAGCTTCTCCAGGGTCGTGTTGGGGCGGGGGCCGTCGTCGTCCTGGATCGTTCGCCCATCGGGAATCTCGATCGGGGTGATCTCCCACTCGAAGAACCCGTTCTTCTGAGCCTCCACCGCACGGTCCTGTGACCGCTTGGCGAACTCGTCCTGACGCTCCCTGGTGATCCCGTATCTCTTGGCGACGTTCTCTGCTGTGTTGCCCATCGGTATATACACGTTGTTGATGTAGTCGTCCCGAGTGGGGTCGGTGAACCTCGGATTCAGGTCGTCGGAGTCCATCGCCTTGCCGTACGTCCTGCTCACCGATTCGGTGCCGGCGGCGATGTAGGTGTCGCCCTCACCCCTCTCGATGGCGTGATACGCCATGCGGATCGTCTGGAGCGAGGAAGCACAGAATCGATTGACAGTGGTTGCCGGCACCGTGTCGGGCATCCCTCCCAGGAGAGACGCAGGACGGGCCAGGTTGAAGCCTTGCTCGTGGTGGGTGAGCCCGCATCCGAGCATCACATCGTCGACCGAGGATCGGTCGACCTCGGGAACCTTGCTCATCAGCGCGTCGATGGCGAATCCGGCGAGGTCATCGGCCCTGACGTCGACCAAGGAGCCCTTGTACGCCCTTCCAATGGGCGAGCGGGCGGTGGAGACGATCACTGCATTCGACACTGGGGTCCCTCGATTCTTGAATTAGCACTCAAACTTAGTCCGAAGTCATAGTCTCCGGGCATGCGGCACAAGGCCACCATCGTGATCGTCCTTGGGCTGAGCCTCCTGGGCTCCGCGTGCGCTCCGGGCGAGTCGGGCGACACGACATCCTCGTCGTCGACCACCACGACGGCTACCACACCGACCTCGACACTGCCACCGGTCGCCGACTGCCCCGGCGCCGGGGATTTCGGCGAGGGCCGCGGTATCACCGAGGTCGACAATGACACTGCGGATGGCAGGAATCTCGGCGAGATCTCGTGGGAGACGAGCGAGCCCTGCGAGAGCTTCCATTTCCTCTTCGAGACCACCGAGGGCGCACCGGCGATAACCGTGCCCGACATCCGGGTCGAGCATCTCGACTCGTTCCAGGTCCTACGCATCTCTCTCGACATCGACTCGGCGGTGGTCACCGATCAGTTGGTGGAGACGAATCTCGTCGATCGCCTGTATGTGGTCCGCGCCCTGGACTGAGAGATGTTCGTCGACCTCCACCTGAACTCGCCGGCGGCGGCCCGCGCCCGTGTTGAAGAGTCGCCGGCACGACTGACAGTCGATCTCCGGCCCGGTCTCGTCGAGTTCGACGGGCAATCGTCCTTGGGTCGGTCAGCCGTCATCGTGGCGCCCGGCGCCGGATCTGACGTGGCGACCGCCACCCTGTTCTCAGGATATGTGCGGTTCGTGGAGGCCGACGTCGCGGTCATCGTCACACAGGGCAGCGGGGTGACCGATCAGACGAGCACCATCGCGGCGGACCACGTGGAGACCTGGGGACAGTTCGCCACGGAGTTGACACTCCCCCCAGGGGAGGTATCGGTGTTCTTCGGCGGTGTCGACCCCGAGGACGGCGGCCTGGATGGCGTCACGGTCGATCTCACGGTCGGCTGAGACCGTCGATCTCGTTGACCTCGACGAATCCGGCGGGGATGTCGACCACCGGCACCAGATCGTCCACGAATGGGACCTCGAAGACTTCCTGGCCTCGCTCGATCACCAGACGGTCCTGTGACGGCCCGTGCTCCACGCCGACCACCACTCCCCCAGCGGGCCTCACCTCGAGCCCGACGAGATCGGAGGGCCAGAACTCGTTCTCGACCAATCGCCGTCGCCCACTAGCCAGGACGTCGTTGCCACGCATGGGCTCGGCTGCGTCTCTCGTGGTGACCTCGACGAAGGCGACCTGGGGGCCTTTCTTGCCACGTCGCGTCGCCCGGACCGTGTACGGGCGCCCGGCGACGATCACGACCGACCCGGGCTCGAAATAGACGAGGTCTTCGGGCTCGACGTAGAGCCCGAGAAATCCTTCCATGCCGTTGGGCCGGCCCAACCGCCCTACGGTTACGGCGTCACCATCCGGGGACCCGCCATCGCGCGCGCCATCCGTCGGCATCGGTGACTCAGTCGAGGAACTCGACCCCAGCGGTGATCCCCTCTTCTTCCCCGGCGGCGCCGGCAGCAGCCCTGATGGCCTTGGCCACCCGACCCCTGCGGCCGATGACGCGACCCATGTCGGGCTTCGCCGTCCGGACCTCTGCCACATAGTCGTCGGGACCTTGTTCGACCAAGGTCACCTCTACGGCGTCGGGCTCCTCCACGATGCTCTTGATGACATACGTGACGACCCTTTCGACGATCTCTCCCTTGGCCAAACTCACTCCTCCTCTGTGGAAGTCTGCTGCGACTCCCCGACGGCTTCGTCCGCAGATGCTTCCGCGGCCGCACTCGCGCCGTCCTCGGACTCGTCAGTAGACCTCTCGACACCAACGACATGGATGCCACCGGTCTGGATCTTGATCGTGTTCATCGCCCCGGAGATGTTGAGGAGCTTCTCGACGGTCTCGGAGGGCTGAGCCCCCTTGGAGAGCCAGTCGGCCGCTCGCTCGTTGTCGATCTCGACCAGCGAGGGCTCCTGGCGGGCGTCGTAACGCCCGATCTGCTCGATATAGCGACCATCACGCGGGGCGCGTTGGTCTATTGCGACGACGCGATACACGGGCTGCTTCTTCTTGCCCATTCGCATCAGTCTCAGCCTGACAGCCATCTAGTTCACCTCTGGTGGTTCATCTTCTCGGACGTCGGCCGCCGGTGAGGGCATCGAGTGACGGCATGCCCTTGCCTCCTGCGAACGTCTTCATCATCTTTTGTGCCTCGGCGAACTGCTTGAGGACCCGATTCACGTCCTGGGGTGATGTCCCCGAACCGGACGCGATCCGGCGTTTGCGGCTGCCGCCGATGATCTTGGGGGCCCGGCGCTCTTCGGGGGTCATCGACTGGATGACAGCCTCGACCCTCTTCAGGTCGCGATCGTCTACCTCGACATCACGTAGGAGCGATCCGGACCCGGGAAGCATAGCAAGGATGTCTTGCAGAGGCCCCATCGACTTCATCGCCTCGAACTGGCTGAGGAAGTCCTCGAGTGTGAATTCCCCCTTTTGCAGGCGTTTGGCAGCCTTCTCCGCCTCCTCTTCGTCAAAGGCGACCTCGGCCCTCTCGATCAGGGTGAGGACATCGCCCATCCCCAGGATCCGGCTGGCCATCCGCTCCGGGTGAAAGGTCTCCAGGTCGTCGAGCCCCTCCCCGACACCGGCGAACTTGACCGGCGCCCCGGTCACTTCCCGGACCGAGATGGCCGCGCCGCCACGGGCGTCACCGTCGAGCTTCGACAGGACGATCCCGGTCAGGCCGACCTGAGATTGGAAACCGCTGGCGACGTTCACCGCGTCCTGACCGGTCATCGCATCCACGACCAGGAGGACCTCGTCCGGATCGACGGCCTTGCGGATCGCAGCCAGTTCCCTCATCAGAGGCTCGTCGATCTGGAGACGACCTGCGGTGTCGATGATGATCACGTCACGCCCCGAGTTGGCGGCCTCCTTGAGGGCAGACTTGGCGAGTTTGGGGGCCTTCCCCTTGCGATCGACGAGCACGGGAACGTCGATTCTCTTCCCGAGCGTCTCGAGCTGATCGATGGCAGCCGGGCGTTGGAGGTCGGCGGCGACGAGCATCGGTTGCTTGCCGCGTGACTTCAGGAACCGAGCCAGCTTCCCGGCACTCGTGGTCTTGCCGGAACCTTGCAGACCGACCATGACTA
>JBAPYG010000097.1:0-1658 GCA_049284615.1 Acidimicrobiia bacterium | reverse complement strand
GTCTCGGCGTGACTGTCCCCGATCGACCTCCCTCGCCTCCCGACTTCTGGGGGGCGACCACTGAAACCGCATACACCGACGCCTTACAGGTCTACGCAAATGGAGGCGCGCCGCTCGACACGTATGTGGTCACGTATCCCATCGACGAGAACGGCGGGAACAAGGACTGGCTGAGCAGTAGCGCCACCGACAATCCCAACAAGTGGGTGCCGGTTCAACTCGAGAACATCTGGGAGGGTGGCGCCACCCCGTATGTCCGCGTCATCGTCGACGATCTCGGGGCCCTGGCCGGAGGCGCCCTCGATCAGCGTCTCGGCCGGATGGTCGATGCCTTCTCCACCTTTGTCGCAGCGGGTGGCGGCCGAAGGCTGTTGGTCGACATCCTCCCGGAGGCGAATAATCGCAACCGACCCTACGGCGACGACGCAACGCGGTTCAGACAGGCCTTTCGGAGAGTGGCCGACAAGGCCCGTCAGGAGTTGGGTGGGCGCGTCCGCACCGTGTTCACGGGTCTCACAGAGATGAAGTCGAACCGCTATTCGCAATCGACCTACGGCATCGGGGGATATCGACTCTTCTGGCCGGGGGGCGAGCATGTCGATGTTGCCGGGATCAGCGGGTTCGACGACCGGGGAGGCACCAACGTCGGGTTCTACGTGTCGGCTGTCGACGAGATGGTCGATGCCGCGGGTCCCGGCACCCCGATCATCCTCGCCTCGGCCGGGGTGCCTGCAGTCCCCAGTGAGGCAGCCCAGATCGAATACGTGGGAGCCCTGGCCCAACTGGTTGCCGACCACGACCAGTTGCTGGGGATTCAATGGGAGGACAGACGGCGGGGAAGCGCAGACATGCGGGTGAGCAATGCAACCGGCCTTCAGGCGGGGTTCGCCGCAGCATCCGCCGGCGCGCGTACCGGTGGAGCGGATTGGCTCTTCTCCGACGCCTCCACGGAGTGGTCCTCCCAAAGGCTGGCAGCCATCCCCTTCGACGATTCGACGTCATCTGTCTTCGTCGACAACATCCGTTGGCTGGCTCGCACGGGGATCACCAAAGGATGTGGGCCAAGGAAGTTCTGCCCTCTCGACCCGGTCACTCGTGGCCAGATGGCGGCTTTCATGGTCCGGGCATTGGACCTCCCCGCGCCGGACCAGCCGATCCGATTCGACGACACCCGCGGTAACACATTCGAGTCGGATATCTCGCGGCTCGCCAGTGCCGGCATCACGAGGGGCTGCAACCCCCCGGGCAATGACAAGTTCTGCCCCGATTCGTTCGTGACCCGCGGCCAGATGGCCGCCTTCATGGTGAGAGCAGGTCTCACCGACTGACGATCGTCAGCGGTTTCGCAGGAACGCCATGACCAGATTCACGACGACGGTGAGAACGGCGCTGATCATGATCATGGACGTGATGGGAACGAACACCCGGGAGGTCTCCCCTTCGACGCGTATGTCGCCGGGCAGATTCCCGAACCAACCGAACAGACCGGGGAAATAGCGGACCAGGGCGCCGACAAGGAGCAATGCGGCGCCAAGGAGCATCAGGGTGCTGCCGACACGCATTGCGAAAGGTTATCGCACGGTATATCGACCCGATTGGCCCCGGCTCAGGTGACGCCGTCACCGACTTCGACGGCGGGCTCCCTTCCACCGATGTCG
>JBAPYG010000096.1:0-3174 GCA_049284615.1 Acidimicrobiia bacterium | reverse complement strand
TCGGAGGAGGGCCCGAAGACGATCCCCTTGCCGCCCGCCTCGGCCACGGGTTTGACCACCAACTCGTCGAGGTGGCCCAAAATGTGATCGAGTTGACCTGGCTCCCAGGGGAGATAGGTGCGAGCGTTGGGGAGGATTGCCTTCTCCCCCAGGTAGTAGTCGATCATCCGCGGGACATACGGATAGACCCCCTTGTCGTCGGCGACGCCGTTGCCCACCGGGTTGGCCAGGCTGACGGTCCCGGCACGAACCGCGGACATGATGCCGGGGACCCCGAGTAGCGAGTCGGAGCGGAATACGACTGGATCGAGAAACTCGTCCCCCACCCGGCGATAGATCACATCGACCTGGCGGAGGCCGCGAGTGGTTCGGGTGTAGACAACACGTCCATCGACGACCAGGTCGCGCCCCTCCACCAGCTCGACACCCATGAGTCGGGCCAGGAAGGCGTGCTCGAAATAGGCGGAGTTGTGCACTCCGGGGGTCAGCACGACGACGGTCGGGTCGCTGATGCCAGAGGGTGCCAGCGATTGCAGCGTGGCGAGCAGGGAGGCACCGAAATGCGCAACGGGCTTCACGCGATAGCGGGAGAAGGCCTTGGGGAGCACCCGGGTCATGGCAACCCGGTTCTCCAGGACGTAGGAGATGCCACTCGGCACCCGTAGGTTGTCCTCGAGGACCCGATAGACGCCATCCCCGTCACGAACGAGGTCGATCCCCGAGATGACACATCGCCCTCCGGCCGGCACTCCGATGCCCGTGGCCTCGGCGAGATATCCCGAGGACGACTCGATCAGCCAACGGGGGACCACGCCGTCGCGGACGATCTCCATCCCGCCCTGATAGACGTCATCGAGAAAGGCGTTGAGTGCCTGGACCCGTTGTCTCAACCCGGTCTCGAGATGATCCCACTCGGTTGCGGCAATGATGCGGGGCACGATGTCGAGAGGCCAGGTTCGCTCCTGGCCGTCTTCGTCGCCGTACACGGCGAACGTGATCCCTTGCCGCCGAAAGAGACTCTCGATCAGAGCGACTCGTGATTCGAGGCCATCGATGTCGAACTCGTCGAATCGCGAGACCAAACGGCGGTACTCGGGACGCGGCCCGTCCTCGGCGGTCATCTCACAGAAGCCGCTCCCTACATAGTCCGACAGGGTTCCCATCCACCGCCGACGTTAGCCACGGGGCGGGTCACCGCCCGGGACGGAACGATGAGTGCGGGGTTGCCGACCGACAGCCCGAATGACTCCTGGGTAATGTGTGAAACGTCTCCAAGAGGGGTTCCCTGATGGGGGTGCTTCTCTTCTCCGATTCGGCCACATCGAGGGCGATCGGTTGGGGAATCCTCGGCCTGGTCGTGCTGATCGGCCTCATCCTCGTCTTCTCAAGACGACGGAGGAGAGAGAGTCTCGACACCGCATTGCGCGGTCGTCGCCCCACATAGCCGGGGACACGGACAGGACCTGTCCGCAATCGATGGCAGAATCGGCGTCATGATCGAACAATCAGTCCGGGAATGGCTGCTCGCCTCCGATCCGGCCATCGAGTGGCAAACCAGGAGAGATCTCGAAGGGCAGACGTCCGGCGAGGTCGACCGGGTGCGGTCTCGTGTCGCCATCGAGGGCTGGGGGGCCTCCCTGCTGGATGCGCAGCAACCGAACGGCGGGTGGTCCGTCGTGGACCAACCCACTGCTTTCCACGAGACAGCCGACGGGTCGGCGATGTGGGCCCTGGACCTGCTGGTCGACATGGGCGTCGACCCTGATGACGACCGGGTCCGCGCCTCAGTCGCTCGGGTCCGTGACACAGTCAGGTTCTACGAAGGGGATCAGCCCTTCTTCACCGGTGAGGTCGAGCCTTGCATCAACGGCCGGGTGCTCCGCTCCGGGTCCTATTTCGGCGAGCCGAACCGCGACCTCCTCGAGAGGCTGCTCGGTGAGCAACTCGAGGATGGGGGGTGGAATTGTGACGCCCCACAGAGTCGACGGTCGTCGTTTCACACCACCATCTGTGTGCTCGAAGGCCTCACGGAGTATCAGCGAACGCAAGGTGACAGCGACCGGCTTCAACTGGCGACACAGCGTGGCCAGGGCTATCTGCTCGACCGGAGGATGTTTCGGTCACTGTCCACCGGAGAAGTGATCGATCCCGACTGGCTCACGTTCTCGTTCCCGACCCACTATCACTACGACGTCCTTCGTGGCCTCGACTATCTCCGTTCGGCAGGCGCCGCCGTCGACGATCGTCTCGAGGAGGCCTTTGCCGTCGTCACTTCAAACCGTGACGACGACGGTCGGTGGCCGTTGCAGAACCCCCATCGAGATCAGCCGGAGCTCGACCTCGGAGAGACGGAAGGCGGTCCGAGCCGCTGGAACACGCTCCGTGCCCTGCGTGTCCTCGACTGGGCCGCGGGTTGAGACCGGCGGACGGCATCTCCATCGTCGGGGCCAACGAGGCTGCGTGCCAGGACCTCGACGCCATCTTCGGGACACGCGGTTACCCGGCTCGTTGTCGCTGCCAGCGGTTCAAGACCACCGCGGACGAGTGGTGGCACGATCCGATCCCGGTCGAAGAGCGCATCTTCCGCCAGCGCCGGCAAACGGACTGTGGTTACCCCGACTCAGGAACGACGAGTGGGTTGGTGGCGTATCTGGACGGCGAGCCGGTCGGCTGGTGTGCCGTCGAGCCACGCAGTGAGTACATGCGTCTCGGGCAGACTCCGTGGAAGGGGCGGTCGGAAGACGCCGGGGACGAGCACACCTGGGCGGTCGTCTGCTTCGTGACCCGCGCCGGCTTTCGACGTCGCGGGCTGACCTACCCGCTGGCCGAGGCAGCGGTGGAACATGCCAGGGCGGGCGGTGCCCACGCCCTCGAGGCCTACCCGATGATCACCACACAGGGTGAGGAGATCACCTGGGGCGAGTTGCACGTGGGCACACGCCAAGTGTTCGAAGCCGCCGGGTTCACGCAGGTGAGCCATCCGTCGAAACGTCGCGTCGTGATGCGGATCGAGCTCGAGTCATCGTCGTAGGGCTGGATTGCAGCGGTTCGGGTCGAGACGAGGCGGCAAGATCCTTCCGGCCGACTCGCGCTCGACCGCAGTAGCCCTGCTCACCTAGTAGAAACGCCAGCAGCGATGGTCTCCACGATCTCCGACAGTCGGCTCTCCAACGG
>JBAPYG010000095.1:0-4199 GCA_049284615.1 Acidimicrobiia bacterium | reverse complement strand
GCCCAGACTCGTCGCTCCACGCTGTCGCTAATTCAGCGAGACTCAGACGATCTGCCCGAGGCTGAGCATCGACAACTAGGTCGCTCCCAGTGGCATCGACGAGTCGAGCGAGCATCCCAAGCGTCGGATCACTCCGACCCTCCTCGATTCGAGAGACCGTCGAAATCGGGACACCTGCCTTGGAAGCAAGCGCTCGCCGTGACAAACCGGCCTCGGATCGGGCGCCGCGAAGAATGGTAGCTCCATCGGTCATAAGGGATAGCATATAGGCTACCCCTGGGTGGCCGCAAGGCAGCCGCGCCCTCCTCGGCCGTCAGCGGACCTACCAAGTCTTGCGCCCACGCAAGATCCAGCTAGGTGCGGGGACCCCGGGGAGGCCTACCAGTATTGGACATTCTGGGGTTCGGCTGTCGGTGTCAATCAGGGGTCGAACGTCTGAACGGCCTTCCGATCGCCGCGTCGGCGCCGACTGGCAGCCAGCACCGCGCAGAGTCGGGTTCACATCCCCAGCTCTTCCATGCGAGCTTGGGTTACCGCTTCGGCGGCATCGATCTGGCACCACGAAGACTTGATCGCGTCCAGGAACGGGCCGCGTTCCAGGACCAGTAGATCCAGTTCTCCGACAGCCTCCACGGTGGCAGTCCGGGGTATATCCCGTAACAGAGCGATCTCTCCGAAGAAGTCGCCGGCCTTCAACGACGCGACATCCACCCCGTCGCGGACCACGCGTGCCGCCCCGCGCTTGATGACGTAGAAGTGCTCCCCCGTCTCTCCTTGCACGACGACAGCGGCGCCGGGACCGATTGACTCTTCGTCGATGGCCCCCACCAGCCGCTCGAGTGCGGCCGGACCGAGGGTCCCGAACATGGGCATCGATCGCAACAGATGAAGCTGCTCGACCGGGACGAGCACGCCAACGTCGGCCTGGCGTAAAGCTCCTCGGCTCAGCAAGACGATCAGGACGACGAGGACGCCTCCGGCTACTAGTGCCCAACCGATGCCCAACCACCCAATGAGGACTGCTCCGGCTATGGAGCCGAGCCCTTCGGCCGCCATCGAAGACCCCTCCAGGACTCCGAAGGCTCGGGACAGACCGCCGAGGGGAATGACTCTCTGCAGCATGACGCGGCCCGACACGTCAACGAGAGTCATACCGGCGCCTACCACGGCCAAAGCTGCGAATGCGGCCCCCTGAGCTCCCATGACCGGAATCAGAGCGATGGATATGCCTGTCAGCAGCAGTCCCCGTCGCATCAACGGGCTGAGGTGGGTCCTTCCGATCATGAGCACTGCCAGAACCGACCCCGTCGTTGCACCAACGCCGATGGCGGCGTTGAGCCAGGCCACCCCGGCGTCGTCCGAACCGAACACCTCGAAGGCAAGGACGATGACGGCGACGTCGAGCACGCCGACGAGGAATAGCGAGCAGGTCAGCATCAACAGCAGGACCCTGGCCCGGGAACCGCGAAACGAATCGAGCCCCTCCAGTGTCATCTGGATCGCGTTCTGCCCGGTTCTAGGATCAGCAGCCGTCCTGGTTTCGACGGAAAGCACCAGCAATGTGCCCGCTGCAAGGAGTACAGCGGTCACGGCAAATGTCGCGCCCGGTCCCCAGACGGCCGCGGTGAGGCCGGCGAGGAGCGGCCCGGCAATCAGACCTAGGTTCTCGATGGTTCCGCCGGCGACATACCCCGCAGTTAGTTGCTCGGTGCTCCGGGCCAGTGCGGGGAGCAGCGACTCGTGAAACGGGCGCACCAGGGTCAGGACCGCGGCGTTGATAGCGGCGAGGGCGTACACCACCCCCACCGGCCAATCGACGTAGAGAGCGATCGCCACCGACGCCGACGACACTGCGAAGACCGCATAGGCCACTGTGAGCATGACCTCGCGGCGGAATCGGTCACCGAGGGTTGCACCGATAGGAGCGAAGACTGCAGCCGGGCCGAGCTGAAGGAAGGCCACGAGGCCGAGAGCCGAGGAGCCGCCCACCTCGTAGGCGTAGATCAGGACGGCGATGAAGTTCGCCATTTCGGCGATGGTGAAGCCCGTCAGGGCAGTGAGGACAAGTCTCATGTCCCTTAACCGAAGGGCACTGGCGAGATGACGTACCGAGGAGACGGCCTCGACACCGACACGACTCAGCCGGTCACCCGCATCAACTTTCCGCACTGAGGGAAGTTACATCGGGACATCGTGGTGAACGGCGTCTCCAGAGAATGGTGCCGAAGGGGCAATGTCGTTCGGTGGGTTCCCGAGCTCTGGCCCGGGTTGTCCTCGACCTCGTCGGACCTAGGAGACCGAGATGACCCTCCACACAGCCACGAAGTGGACCACGCTGGCGACGATCACGACGACGTGCCAAATCTCGTGATGCGAGAAGACTCTCGGCGCAAGCCTGGGTCGGCCGTTGATGAAGAAGACGACACCAAGCAGGTACACCACACCGCCGACAATCATGAGAGCGGAGGCCACCGTGTCGATCCCGACGACCGTGAATCCCATTTGGTGCAGTAGCGCTGAGATACCCAATGTCTACGGGCGGTTTCGAGGTTGCGTTGCTGTCCGTTTCAAACGTATGTCAAACGTCAGAATGCCTTCGCGCCCGAATGCTCGAGCGGAACGAAATGGGTGCTGTGAGTCTCAATCTGCCATTGGCGGCAGTTGAAGTCGAGTGACGCCCGACTCGAACATCAAACGTCTATCAGACGTGCGAATCGGTGCGCACGGAGACCCGACTCCCCCGCTCTATACGTGCAGCCGATCTGCTCGGTTTGGCGAAGGGGGGCTATCGCGAGAGATCAGGGTGATGTGCGCTACCTGTGATACCAGGTTCAGCAGCCGTTGACCCGGCGCTTTGCAGCTAACAGTCCCGCTGCATCGCAGACTGGGTTCGAGACCGCGTCTTGGTCGCCTCCTGTCGGGAACACCATCGACCATTGGCTCACATGACGTCGCGGGGTAAATCGTGGAGAGCCTTGACCGTGTCTGCTTCTCCAACGAACAAACGGCGGGGACGATACTCGCGGGCCGGGTGCATGGATAGGTGGCGAAGTTCGATGTGCCGACGATTGCGGTTGCCGGTAAGGCGCCATACGTCGCATCGCTTCCCGTTCTCATAGCTCTGTGATCCTTGCATTCGATACACGTCGAGTTTGTGGAATTTGAGGTCGATACTCCAAGCCTCGAAGTCATGGTCGACTCCCTCGAGTTCATCCCCAAGGCGGGTGTTGTCGGGTCGGGTCCGGAAAGAGCGTCACGGGTGACCGCATGACCTGGACGCTGGTCATTCGAATCGGGACTCGATCACGTTGAGGTTTTCTGCAGGCTGGCCGCGACCTGAAGAATGCCAAGGCCGGCCAACGTCGACTCAGCACCTTGGTTGAGATTCACACCGATGGCTGTCAAGCCGTCGTAGGTTGCTCCACTCCCTTCGTCGTACATCACAGCATCGGCGTCATTCTTGCCGAACAGCCACGTCCCGGCCCGCATTGCCAGTCCGCGCCACCTGCAATCTCCAGTCACGACGAACGCCCGTTGGCAGGCGTCCGCCATCGCCCAGGCCTCAATGGGCTGTTGGTCGAAAGCCGGACCGCAGTCGCCAACTGCCCGACCGGCCACCGGAGTGAAACTGAACTGAACTCCCGTGGTCTCGCGGCCAACGAGCCATTCGATCAGGCGCATCCCGACAGCGGTCCGTCGTTCGTCTCCTAATACGAGGCCGGCGGCGAGGAGCGCCTCGGGGATGCGAGCGTTGTCATAGGTCAGTCTGGCCTCCGGCCATGGAATCGCGGCTTGACTTGCCCGCGTGAGCATCTTGGTCGTGCGGTCCAGTAGGTCGACTGCTGGCTGGAACGATCCTGCGCTCTCGACGACCTCCGCCGCACCCAATGCGGCGTATGCGTTGGCCCTGAGGTGCGGGGACTCGAACACTGCACAGGAGCCGAACGCCTCGAGTGACACCTCCTGCATCCATCCTCTTGATGCTTGAGCGGCGATAGCCCCTAGTCCCCACCATGCTCTCCCCTGGCTGTCGTCACTGCTGGGCGCCCCGACCCACGCTCCGGTGGAGTCTCGGCGGTTGCGAAAAGTCCCGTCGGGTCTCCTGGAGTCGAGTACATACCCAAGGTAGATTTCCGCCAGCAGGGTCAAGTCTTCAGTTGGCTCGTGGGCTGTGATCACGAGCGCGCGCGCATTGTCAT
>JBAPYG010000094.1:0-3190 GCA_049284615.1 Acidimicrobiia bacterium | reverse complement strand
GCTTTGGGCGAAATAGCCGACGCCGGCGAGTATCAGCAACACGCCGGGGATCTTGGGAAAGAACCCGGAGCGATACACGAGCCAACCGGTCAGCACCAGCGACAGGGCGAAGAAGAAGCCCCAAGTGAGCACTACGTAGTCATTGGCATCCTGGAAGAACAACCCAAGCGCATCCCGCTGCTCCGGTGAGAACACGGCGAGATAGCCGGCACCACCGACCGCAACGAGGGTGAGAATGCTCGTGAAGAGGTTCCCCGCGGCCATCACCACTCCCTCGGCTACCCGGGCAAGGGACGCGCCGAGAGACAAGGATCTGCTCACAGGTCGGAGGAGCGCGTAGAGAACGGCTGCCAAAACGATCTCGATGATGAAGATGGTGGCCTCACCCGCCATACCCCAACGGAACAGGGACTCGTTTGCCACCACATTCTGCGCAGTCGCCGCCGCATCCCCCGGCACGACGAGCATGGATCGAACCATCGTGGACAGTGGGTAGATGACGAAGATCGCCAGGTAGAGGAGCCCGGCGGTTCGGGCGAGCCTCTTCAACCGGCTCGACCTCGCCTTCGACTCAATTCTGCCCTCTGTCCGCTCGGTAGTGGTTGCTGTCATGACTGGTCCTCCTCGGTCTGTGGGTTTGTCACTCGCTAGTAAGTGTCTTGCTAGTGAGCTACTCCCCCAGTATTGTCTGAAGACATGTTTCTTGTCAAGAGACTTTCTGATAAGATTCTCTCGTGGACACAAACACGACGGCTGAGACGGACGTTCTCGACGGCATCGTGCAAGACATGCACGACCTCTATCCGAGGCTGGAAGTGACTGGGCTGCCGATCATCGGTCGCGTCCTGCGACTTGCTCGATATCTGGAGAACCGACGTGAGGAGCAGCTCGGCCAGTACGGCTTGACGGTTCCCGACTTCGATGTCCTCGCCACGATGCGACGCCAAGCCGGTGACAGAACGATCAACATACGGGAGCTTCAGCGCTCAATGATGCTGTCATCTGGCGGCACGACGAAGCGACTCGACCGACTGGAGAGGGCCGGCCATATCGAAAGGCTCCCCGACCCCAACGACCGGCGCGGGGTGCTGATCAGGCTCACGCCCGACGGTCTGGCTCTGATCGATGACATCCTCCCGGCGGTTACCCGCGCGGAAAACGATGTGGTCAGCAATGCCATCGATTCAGACGAGGAGCGCACAGGCGTTGCCGACGTGCTCCGTCGGCTGCTCCTCGCACACGAGGATCTCGAGTCGAAGGCGTCAGATGACTAACCAGCCGCCACCGGAGGTGAGACAACTGCGCCTGGTGGTCGAGGCCGAGGACTTCGACGAGGCCGTCTTCTTCTGCCGCGATGTCCCCAAACAAGCAGGCCGCTCCGGAGAGCGGCCTGCTTATTGGTTTCTGAGTCGGGACGGCGGGATTTGAACCCACGACCTCAGCGTCCCGAACGCTGCGCGCTACCAAGCTGCGCCACGTCCCGTCCGCTGGATTGTACCGATACCCCCGACCGACGCCAGATCGTTGGCCACCCGAGGCGCCTGGACCCGAGCGAGGTCGGGCACCCTCCACTCCGCGGGCCAGGGCCGGCACGCGGACTAATCATTTAGACCACTCTTCGCGTCCACTCTTCACTCCGGGCACATCACGAGATATCCTGTACACGACAGGGATAGGAGGACATGACTGCCTACGACGCCAGATTGAAGATCGAGGGTGAGGATTCACCGCCCCTCGCGGTGACGGTCGACCTGACGGGTGATCATCTCAAGATGATCATCGGCGAGGAAGAGGTCGCCGACTGGGCGCGCGAGAACATGCGCATCTCGGCGATGCCCGACGGGTTCCACATCCGGGCCGAGGGTGAGGCCGTGGTCTTGGATGTCACAGACGACGCCCGATTCGCCGTGGAGTTGGGGCTTCGAAATGCCCATCCCGCCCTTCGGCAGAGAATGGCGGCTCTGTTGCGATCGGACGAGCCGACCACCTGATCAGACGAGCAACTCGGCGATCTGCACTGCGTTCAACGCCGCGCCCTTGCGTAGATTGTCGCCAACGACCCACAGATTGAGACCACCCGGTGTCGTCACCGTCTCCCGAACCCGACCGACCAGCACGTCGTCGATACCGGCGCTGTCCAGCGGTGTCGGGGTGCGATCCTTCCACAACTCGACACCGGGCGACGATCCCAAGACCGTGACGGCCTCATCCCGGGACATGGGCCGCTCGAAATGCAACGTCGCCGCGACGCCATGGCCCACCAGCACCGGCACCCGGACACAAGTGGGCTCGACCGCGAGGTCGGGACGGTCCAGGATCTTCCGGGACTCGTTGACCAGTTTCATCTCCTCGTCGGTGTAGCCCCCCTCGACCTCGTTGCCGGCGAAGGGAAGGACGTTGAACGCGATTGGACGCTGGTACACCTCCGCGCCCGGATCGACCCAGCCACCGGTCATCAGGGCGTCGATGTCGGATCCGAGGGGTCGCTGCTGCTCGAGCAACTCGGCGACACCCTGCTGACCGGATCCCGAGACCGCCTGATACGAGGTGACGACCATCGATTCGAGACCGGCGGCCTCATGGAGCGGACCGACCGCCATCATCAACGTCATCGTCGTGCAGTTCGGGTTGGCGATGACACCGCGATGGGCCGAGACGGCCGAATCGTTGACGCCTGCCACCACCAGAGGGGCATGGGGGTCCATTCGAAACGCCGACGAGTTGTCGATGACAACGGCACCGGCTTCGACGAAGCGGGGGACATGCTCCCTGGACCTCTCGCCACCGGCCGAGAACAGCGCGATGTCGATTCCCGAAGGATCCATCGTGGCCAGGTCTTCGACGGCGAGGGGGCCAAGATATGTGTCCACGGTCGCTCCGGCGGATCGCGACGATGCAGCGAGCCGCAGCTCGTCCGCCCGAAACTCTCTCTCGGCGAGGATCGAGAGCATCGTCCTCCCCACGGCGCCGGTTGCACCGACTACGGCAACGGTTGTCATGACTGGTTCTCCATGTGAAAGAGCCGAGCGTGTAACAACCTCACGGCATCCTCGATTTGTTCCGGATCGACCGAGAGCGACACCGACTGGTCGTCGGCGCTGATCACAGCCGACACGATCCCGGCGTGTTGGAGAGCGACCATCCCGTCGTTCACGGTCGAGTGCGCCTCGTCCCCGACGACCGTCAGCAC
>JBAPYG010000093.1:0-3348 GCA_049284615.1 Acidimicrobiia bacterium | reverse complement strand
GCCCCCAGGAGTGTCGTACCACGCAGTAGCCGGAGCAATCACAACGCACCCTACCCATCCCCTCGGAGTCCTGTTGGGCGATCTCGTCGTGAGAATCAATAGCGCTTTGGGCACCAGCCGCCAGTATCGTGCCGACCGATTGAGCACGCTCGTGGTTGGAGGGCGACACCATGCCGACCTGCTTCACGATCCCGTGGTCACCTCCCACATCAGGACATGGCTCACCAAAGCACCATGACCAGGCCCCCGCCTCCACCGGGCTAATGGCTCTCACGCCCTCTACGGACTGATTAGGTGCAGTTGGCCCTAGGACCGTGCTTGTTGGGGAAATGCTGGTCACGTCTTTCGCATTCAACGACGAACAACCCTGTTAGCGTATTGACTAAAATATCTTAGCGAATACACTAACGACTGTGAGCTACTTCAATGGTGCGAAGCTGCGAACGTTGCGGGACTCGAGAGGTCTCAGCATGGCTTCCGTCTGCCAGATGACCGGAGTAAGCGTGTCTTCGATCAGCAACATCGAAACCGGGAAAAGCGACCCGAGAATGTCGACCGTCACTCGACTGCTGTCGTGTTACAGAGCCAGTCTGGGCGATATCGAATCCGCTCCCCCGATCGTGCTCGGTCTTGACGAGCTCAAACGGCGATCTCAACGAGCCGCAGCAGACCTCCTCAACTCTGACCTGGGGTGGTCCGACGCCAACGAACGGCTGACTCGCAAGACCATGCTCGGTATCGATACGTCGATTGAACGCGAGGCGCTGGCCACTCGACAGTGAGGGACATTGAAGCAGCCAGGAGAGCGCTCGAGCGCGCCGAAGAGGCGAACGATGAGGTGGACCGGACTGTTTGGCTGGCTAAAGCTGCGGACCACGCGATCAGTCGGGACGCCGTTCTGGTAGGAGGCGCGGCCGTAAACCTTCATACAGCGGTCTACAAACCGACTGACGTCGACCTCTGTGCCTACCTCGACGACGGTGACCGAACCGAACTCGCCCGCCTCGGGTTCAAACACCTCCACGGTGATCACTTTCTCTACACGTTTCGTGACGGTGAGAAGTGGCCCGTTGAGTTTCCGTGTTCGGTGGTGGATGGAGACGTGATGAATGTCTCTCTTGGCGCCGAGGAGGTACTCGCTGTCATCAGCACCGAATCGCTCGTGTTGGATCGGATCCGTCAAGCGACTGATCGCACCGGTGTGACATTCGACGAAGCTGTCCGACTTTGCCGAGCAGTGAACGAGACTGCGGACTGGGCTCTCGTTGAACGCCGAGTCAACAATCAGGATCGCCAGGCTCCCCTCCTGCGGCTGAGAGAAACCTATGAAAGGGTCCTAGCGAAGGCCAGATGAAGGCCGGCCTCGGCCCTGGAATAGGTGCGGTTGGCGCGGATAGGCGGGTCTTTGGGGGATCGGGCGGGGGGCAGCTTGCCTCAAACAGAGATGACAACCCAAGGGGGCATTACGCGAGAAGGTCTAGCGGGATCGGCCTGCGTAGGGTGCCGTCAGGTGCCGCCACCGAGCGAAGCAATCACCGGGGCGAGCCCTTCGATCGTCTCGTCCTGGTCTCCGGCTGCCACGAGCTCGAGACGGGTACAGCCCATCTCGGCGAACCGACCGAAGGTATGGACTATCTGGTCCACAGATCCTTGGATCGGCTCGTACTCGGCGAAGAACCCAACGGGCTCCTTACCGGGTGGGGCTACGACGACACCGATCGACTTACCGATCGACTCAGGATCTCGACCCAACTCCTCACAAATCCCCTCGAACTCCTGAAGCAGATCGCCGAACGCCTCAGGTTGACTGCTCGAGGTCACAAATGCGCTCCAAATGTCGGCATGTTCGCAGGCAAGCCGCATCGTCCGAGGTTTGTGCCCACCGAGCAGCAGCGGGATTGTTGGGTTGCCATCGGGTCGAGGGGTCATGACGAGGTCTTTGGCCGAGTGGAAACGACCACCGAAACTGGCTCTTCCGTTGCGACGTAGAGAGCTGATGATGGCGAGGGCTTCTTCATATCGGGACACGGTGTAGTCGCCTGGGTATCCGAACGCTTCACCCTGACGTCCCGCATGCCCGGAACCGAACCCGAAGAGGAACCGACCGCCACTTATCTCGTGGAGCGTTTCAGCAGTTCTCGCCGTCAGACCAGGATTGCGATGTAGGGCGGACAGCACCCAGGTGCCAACGGATATCGTCTCCGTAGATGCTGCCACGGCTCCGGCCACGGCTGCACACTCCCAGAACCCCATCGGCTCTTCCCACTCTTCCGACTCCCATTGCAGCTCGTCCGAGACCCAAACGGCGTCGAACCCGACTTGCTCGGCAGATCTGGCCTGTCGCTTGATGTCAGTCCACCGCGGTGTAATCCCCAAGATCGGATCCTGCCCACTCTCGAGCACCATCCCAATCCCGATACCACCCAATACATCTCCTTCAAGCAGGTCCGCCGAACCTACCCTGCGGAACTGCGGCAAGGGGGGCAACCCGCCTCACTGACCAGAGGCGAGATGCCCTGAGACACCGCCCGCACATGCCAATAGAGTTCCCACCCTCGTCACTGTGAAGAGGTCGTCGCCTCACAAACGGCTGACACTAAATCTGACCAGCTGAATGTTGACGCCGTGTCGGAAGACTCCACGAGAGTTCCTACAGCCCGGAAATCGCTGGTCCCTGCGAGGACCTGAGATCCCACAATCTGGACCCGAGGTCGCTATCTATTCGGTCGTGGTCCCTGCCGGTCGCTATTCGCCCACAAACGACCCATCCGGCGCCTTGAGGAAGCCAAACAGGAGTGGCGACCATGCCCTCCACCCCCCATCATCGATCGACACCAGAACTCGCAGATTCCCCGGCTCTCCTGTGTCCCAGAGCGCTTGTATCTCGATCTGATAAGAGACGCACGACCCGCCGAGAACCTCACGATGTTCACTGGAATCCAGGTAGCGGTCCACCAACTCCCGATAGGGCAGGGCCCGCAGAGCATCAACAGTCGTCCCCGCCAATTCCGTGGCCTCGACCTTGTTCATACCCACGTAGGTGAACCCCAAGCAGCAGTCGAACTCGTCGCACTTCCGGCTCTGCGACCAAATCGCATCGGTGGTCGAGACTACAGACCGATCCGCACCCGCCCGCGGCTCCGGCGTCGCGGACTCAGGTCAAACACAGGAAGGTCCAAAGCTTGCCTGCGACCGACACGTGATCGTGAATCACCTTCGGAGTTGGGAAAGAGGACAAGCCGGGGCGAACCACTCTTCAGGGGGTGCGTCTACACCTACCTGCCAACGTCAATCACCTGACCTTCCTCTGTCCCCACCAATGCCCTGGGAAAGACCGCCACGGATCCT
>JBAPYG010000092.1:0-2835 GCA_049284615.1 Acidimicrobiia bacterium | reverse complement strand
TCCCAGACTTCGGCGAGCACCACCGAGGCCGTCTTGCGCCCCACCCCCCGCAGCTTCACCAGCTCGTCGAGGTCCATGGGGATCTCACCGTCGAACAACTCCTCGACGTCCTGGGAGAGGCTGATGATCGACTTGGTTTTCTGCCGGTAGAACCCCGCCGAGTAGATGATCTGCTCGACCTCCTCGGGGTTGGCGTCGGCGAGGTCTGACGGCGTGGGGTAACGAGCGAACAGGTTCGGCGCCACCTTGTTGACGTTCTCGTCCGTGGTCTGAGCCGACATGACGGTGACCACGAGCAGTTGCCACGCAGACTCGTAGTCGAGGGCCGTGCGGGCCACGGGATAGCGTCGGACGAGACGGTTGAGCACGGCACGCGCCTTGCCCCGCTCGGCGGCGGTGGGCACGGTCCCGTCAGCTCTGCTCCCTGGCATGGGTGGACACAGTATCGACCCCGGCCAGGCGGTTCCTACGCCCGCACCTCCCTTCTCATGAAGGAGACATAGGCGACGGCGAAGAGGACCACGGTGAGGGCCACCATGGCCACCAGTTGCGGCCAGACCAACAGTGCGCTCTGCCCGGCGGTGAGCGACGTCGGGACCGACCGGTCGACCTGGGAGAAGGTGACGATGTCGAGGGTCCTGACCTCGGGCACGAGCAATGCCGTCGATGCGTCGTCGTACAAGACCACTGGCGAGAGCCTCGACAGGGTGACCTCGGTGCGGGCATTGGCGAGTGACGACCCCGGGTCGGCGGGGTCGACGGGCGAGACCACTCCGGCGGCGAGATTCGCCAGGAGACCACCGAACAGTGTCAGGGCCAGCCAGATGCCGATCGAGACAACCGCCGACGTCGCCGCACCGCGGAAGAGAACCGACATGAGCGTGGCCAGGGCCAGCCAGAAGGAGACGTAGACCATGGTGGCCAGCAGCCACATGGCGAGACGGGCCACGTCGGTCGGCGAGGGCACGATGCCCAACATCACGATTCCAAACCCGGCCACGACCAGGGTCACCGTCACCATGATGACGGCGATGGCCGACACCCCGGCGACGAACTTGCCGTTGATGACGTCGTCACGGTGGATGGGCTGGGCCACCAGACGGGGCAGCGTCCCCGCGGCCACCTCGCCGCTGATGGCATCGAACCCATAGGCAATGCCGAGGATCGGAGTCAAGAAGCCGAGGAACGTGACGAACGAGAACGGAACCGGCGCCGCGTTCACCGTGAACAGCCTGAGGAAGGTGCTGACACCCGACGCACTGGCGTCCTGTGCCACCTCGGTGAGCGCCTGGGAGGCCCCGTAGACGGTCCCGGCGGCCACCAGGGCCAGGACGGCGAGCAGTGCGAGGAACCTCCCGGAGAGGAGATGGTCGGTGACCTCCTTTCTCGCCACGTCCATCCAGCCGGGCCGGCGACGGTGCCATGTCGGGGCGACGGTCTCGGTCGTCATCAGTGCTCCTCGTGCTCTTCGAAGTAACGGCGGTAGATCACGTCGAGGTTCGACCCCAGATCGCGGATCTGACGCACCGGGACGTTGGACTGGACCAGGGCCCGCATCACCGCAGACATGTCGGCATCGTCGAGGGTGAGACGCCACCTGCCCCTGCCCATGTCGGTGAGCTCGACGTCGGCTGCCAGGGCCTGGCGCAGGTCGTCCTCGGCGGCGTCGGTGCGCAGCTCGTAGACCACCCCTCCCCCACCCAGGTCGCCGGCCAGATCGTCGGGGCTCCCCTGCGCGACGATCCGGCCGGCGACGAAGATCCCCACCCGGTCGCAGACCTCCTGCACCTGGTTGAGCAGGTGACTCGACAGGAGCACGGCGCGTCCGTCACTGTGGGCGAGGCCGGAGATCAGCTCGAGTATCTCCACGACACCCGCTGGGTCGATCGACGACGTGGGCTCGTCGAGGATGACCACGTCGGGGTCTTTCAAGATGGCGTCGGCCACCCCGAGCCGCTGACGCATGCCCCGGGAGAACGAGCCCACCTCGGTGTCGCCGTCCGAGCCCAGCCCCACCGTCTCCAGCAACTCGGATATGCGCTCCTCGGCGGCATCGCTCTCGATCTCGTTGAGCCGAGCCGTGTACCTGAGGTTCTGGCGGGCGGTGAGCTTGTCGTAGAACCCGACCGTGTCGGGGAGATAGCCGGAGCGTCTCTTCACGGCGAGGGCGTCGCGCGCCGGGTCGAGCCCGCACACCCGAACGGTGCCCGCGTTGGGCTCGGTGAGCCCGAGGAGGGTGAGGATGGTCGTCGTCTTGCCGGCGCCGTTCGGTCCGAGCAGCCCGAACACCTCACCCGGCCAGACCTCGAGGTCGACGCCGTCGAGGGCGGTCCGCTCGCCATAGTGCTTGACGAGCCCCCGGACCTCGATCAGCGGGGCCGTGGTCTCAGCGACGGCCATAACGGCGGAAGACCATGCTCAGGCCGGCCAGGGCCACGACGATGACGACCACCCCGACGAGCCCCCACGCCGCCGAGGTCTTGACCGTGGCCCTGATGTCGGTGCCGGCGTCGGCCTCGGGGGCCCTGGCGTCGAAGGACACCACGTAGTCGCCGTTGATGGCATCGTCGGCCGGGGTGATGCTGGCGGACACCGACGCCGACTCGCCCGGGGCGATGACATCGATGACCGGGGTGTCGAAGCTCACGTCCCAACCGTTTGGAGGGGTGGACGCCATCGTGACGCCCTGCAACGGCGCCGAACCCGTGTTGACGACCACCAGGTCGAGATTCGAGGCCGAGCCGGCGTTGACGTCGAGGTTGAGCACCTCCGATGCGGTGACCAGCTCGAGATCGAACGAGCCGGTGATGTCGACGCCGAGCTCGACGGCGGCCG
>JBAPYG010000091.1:0-5968 GCA_049284615.1 Acidimicrobiia bacterium | reverse complement strand
GAAAGACACCGAGGATTACATCACAGGCAGGTTCGGATGACGAACATCAAAGACACCAACCTCCACTTCCACGCCGAGCTGGATGAGCTCGAGCGCAAGGTGCTCTCGATGGTCGACCGCGCCGAGCAGATGATCGGAATGGCTGTCACGGCCGCGACCAAGGACGACGCCGACCTGGCCGAGCGGGTGATCCTTCTCGACGGTGACATCGACGACACCTATTTCGATGTCCATCACTCGTGGACGTCGCTCATGGCCCGTCATCAGCCCCTGGGCTCGGACCTCCGTCGGATGACCATTCTCATCCAGTTGAACGTGACCTTCGAGCGCATGGGTGACCAGTGTGTGAACATCGCAAAGATCGCCCAGTTCAACCATGGCCTGCCCCGGGTTGAGCGCATCTGTGAGCAGATCACCGAGATGGGCGATCTGGTACGCCCCATGGTACGGACGGCGATCGACGCCTACGTGCGCGGTGACGTGGACGAGGCTCGTCTGCTACCTGCGATGGATCATCCGGTCGATCGTCTCAATGCCAACATGTACAGAGAGACGGTGGCCGTCCGGGACAACCCGCAGCTGCTCGAGTGGGCGACGAAGATGCTCATGGCATCGCGAGCTCTCGAGCGCATAGGCGACCAGGCAGTCGATTTCGCCGAGCAGACGGCCTATCTGATCACGGGCGAGCGGGCCGAGTTCGACGAAGAGGGTCTCGCCAAGGCAGCCCTGAATGACCCCGACGACTGACCGTCGACCACATCGCATCCTCATAGTCGAGGACGAGCCCGGCCTCGCCGAGTCGGTCAGGTACGCCCTCGAGACCGAGGGCTTCGAGGTCACCGTGGCGGACACCGGGGTGGCGGGGCTCGATCTCGCCCGACGGGCCGACCCCGATCTCGTGCTCCTCGACTTGATGCTGCCCGAGATGTCGGGGTTGGACGTCTGTCGGCTGATCAGGTCGTCGTCGGACGTACCGATCATCATGCTCACGGCCAAGGACTCGGAGGCGGACAAAGTAACCGGGCTCGAGCTCGGCGCCGACGACTACATGACCAAGCCGTTCTCGATGAGAGAGCTGATCGCCCGAGTCCGGGCCCACCTGCGCAGAGCCGCAAAGTCGGGCGTCCTGGCCGAGTCGAACGAAGTTCTCAGGGGCGGGCCGATCGAGCTCGACATCGATGCACATGTCACACGGGTTGGCGGAGACGAGATCGACCTGAGGCCGAAGGAGTTCGAGTTGCTGGAGTCCCTGATGCGGAGGAAGAACCGGCTCGCCGCCCGGCACACGCTCATCGACGAGGTGTGGGGACCGTCGTACTTCGGCGACACCAAGACCCTCGATGTGCACATCAAACGGCTCAGGGAGAAGCTGGAGGAGAACTCGTCCCAGCCGAGGCACATTGTCACCGTGCGTGGACTGGGCTACAAGTTCGTCGATGAGTAGCGCCTACAGGACCAGACTGTCCTCGAGGTTCATCAGCTATTACGCCATCACCTACCTGGTGATGATCGGGCTGATGGGAGTGATCGTCGATACCGCGATCCGCTCGGCGCTGATCGAGGACGTCGACGACAGTCTCGCCGTGGCGGCGAGCCTGGCCGCCTCGGCGCTGCCCGAAGATGAGTCGCAGTATCAGACATGGGCGTCGGAGGCATTCCAGGCCGCGGGATTTCGGGTCACCCTCATCGACACCGATGGTGTGGTGCGAGCCGACTCCCACTCCGATCCTTCGCTGATGGAGAACCATCTGGGCCGTCCCGAGGTCGACGCCGCACTCACCGGTGTGGTCGGCGAGGCGCGACGCACGAGCGGAAGCACCGGCTTCGAACAGAGATATGTGGCAATTCCGCCTCGGGACGGCCTCATCGTCAGGACTTCGGTGCCAACCCGGGTGGTCGTGGGCGACTTGTGGCTGGTGCGCAGGTCGATCATCGTCGCGGCCGTTGCCCTCGGACTGCTGGGCATAGCCCTCATGGCTTTCCTCGCCCGTCGCCTTTCCATGCCGATCACCGAGCTGACCGCTCAGGCGCGCGCCGTCGCCGAGGGGGAGCCCGGCGTCACCCCGCGACGTTCCCGGGTGCAGGAGCTCGACCAGCTGGGTCTCGCCATTTCGACGATGGCCACCCGTCTCGGTTCGAGAGTCTCCGATGCCGAGGCAGCCACCGCCACTCTCGAAGTGGTGTTGGAAGCCCTGCCCCAAGGGACGGTCCTGGTCGATGGATCCGATCAGATCGTCTACGTGAACCCGGCCGGACGCAGGATCCTGGGATCGGTACCGGCTGCTCTCGCCAATCTCGCCCCTCTGCAGATACAGATCGCGATACGGGAGGCGCGGGCGGCCAAGGAGACGAAGGAGAGGGTCCTCGACCACGGCAGCCCCAGTCGCCGGTTGCGTGCAGTCGCCACACCCTTCGCCACAGACGATCGCGTACTGTTGCTCGTGGTCGACATCACCGACCGGGAGCGGACCGACTCGATCCGGCGTGACTTCGTCGCCAACGCGTCCCACGAGCTGAAGACTCCGGTGTCGACGATCATCGCTTCTTCCGAAGCCCTCCAGATCGCTCTCGAGCGGGATGATCCTTCGGCGACGGGTTTCGCCACGAGGATCGAAGGCTCGGCCCGTCAGCTCGACCGGCTGGTCGGTGACCTCCTCGATCTGTCACGTCTCGAGAGGGAGAGCCCGGACATGGCCCCCGTCCGGCTCGACTATCTCGTCCGCGACGAAGTCGAGCGAGCAAGGGGCGACGCGGCCTCCAAGAACATCGAGCTGGACCTGGAGCTCGATGAGGTCACGGCATCTGTGAATCAGCGTGATGTCTCCATCGCCGTTCGCAACATCCTCGACAATGCGGTTCGGTACACACCCGAGGAGGGCTCTGTCAGTGTCCGGGTCGCCGCCGAGGGTCGGGACGCTGTGATCTCGGTGGCGGACACGGGTGAGGGGATACCGACACGGGACAGCGAGAGAGTGTTCGAGCGCTTCTATCGGGTCGATTCGGCCCGCTCCCGCGCCACCGGTGGCACGGGCCTCGGGCTGTCGATCGTGAAGCACGTGGCCGAGAGTCATGGAGGGACGGTGTCCCTGGAGAGCGAGCTGGGTGTGGGATCGACCTTCACGGTGAGGCTCCCTGCCGCGGCGCGAGGTGAAGCAGCCACGGACAACTAGCCTGGTTACGCACGCCGCGCTCGGGTGGAAGAGCCATGCTCGAATCGATATCACAGCCATCAGACTTGCGTTCACTGAGTCTTGCCGAGTTGAGCGAGCTCAGCGACGAGATCAGGACCTTCATCCTGGACAAGGTCTCGAAGAGTGGCGGGCACCTCTCGCCCAACCTGGGTGTGGTCGAGCTGACACTCGCCCTGCACCGGGTCTTCGACTCTCCCCGCGATCGCCTGATCTGGGACGTGGGGCACCAGGCCTATGTGCACAAGATCGTCACCGGCCGCGCCGACCGATTCGACACCCTGCGGCACACAGGTGGGCTCTCCGGGTACCCGAGCCGCGAGGAGTCGGAGCACGACTTCGTCGAGAACAGCCATGCCTCTACCTCTCTCAGTTATGCCCTCGGTCACGCGTTGGCCGGTTATGAGGGGTGGACCGTCCCGATCATCGGAGACGGGGCGTTCACGGGCGGTATGGCCTACGAGGCACTCAATCACATCGCCGTGGCCCGTCCCCACCGTCTCATCATCGTCCTCAACGACAACGGCAGGTCCTATGCCCCCACGGTGGGCGGTCTGGCCTCGCTGACCAACCTGGCCCACTATCGGATCGACCCCAGGTATGAGAAGGCCAAGCACGCCATCGGACGGATGCTGCGTGGTCTCCCACTGGTGGGGGAGACCGCCGACGAGATGGCCGGGCGCATGAAGGACGCGGTCAAGCAGATCCTCGACCCCGCAACGGTCTTCGATGCCCTCGATCTCAAGTACACGGGTGCCATCGACGGGCACGACATCGCTCTCCTGGAGGAGACGCTGCGCCGGGCGAAGAGATACGACCGCCCCGTGGTCGTCCATGTCATCACCGAGAAGGGCAATGGCTACACCCCGGCCATCGCAGACGAGGAAGACAAGCTCCATGGTGTCGGTGCATTCGACCTGGCCACGGGGCGCGCCCACAAGGCCGAGCTGAAGCTGACCGATGTGGCCGGCCGGGCCATAGCCGAGGCCGCTGCCAGCCGCCCGAATCTGGTGGGTGTGTCCGCGGCGATGATCTCGACCACCGGGCTCAAGCAGATGGCGCAGCGATTCCCCGACCGAGTGTTCGACACCGGGATCGCCGAGCAGCACACGGTGACCCTGGCCGCCGGGATGGCGATGGCCGGCAAGAAGCCTGTCGTGGCCCTGTACTCGGCCTTCCTGCAACGCGCATTCGATCAGGTGGTTGCCGACGTCGCGATGCATGACCTCCCGGTGACTTTCATCGTGGACAGGGCCGGTATCACCGGTCCCGACGGGCCGTCGCATCATGGGGTCTTCGACCTGTCCTACCTGCGGATGATCCCCAATCTGGTGATCGGTGCCCCCTCCGATGCCACCGAGCTGTGCGCCATGATCGAGACTGCGGTCGACCATGACGGCCCCATTGCCATTCGCTTCCCGAAGGGTGGCGCCGTGTCGGTGCCGTCCCTGCCCGTTGAGCCTCTCGAGATCGGGCGTGCCGAGCTGCTGTCCGATGGTGATGAGCTACTCCTGATAGCGGTGGGCAGGATGGTGGAGGTGGCGGAGAAGGTGGCGATCGATCTCGGCGAGAAGGGAATTTCCGCCGGCGTGGTGAACGCTCGTTGGGTCAAACCGCTCGACGACCGCATCCTGGAGTGGGCGGCCCCGGTGGCAAAGGTCGTCACGCTCGAGGACAACGTGATCGCCGGCGGCTTCGGGGCGGCGGTGATGGAGTCGTTCGCCGCCGGCGGGCTGGTCAAGGACGTGGTCAACATAGGAGTCTCCGACGGGTTCCTCCCGTTCGGCTCTGCCTCCGATGTGATGGAGTCCGCCGGGATGGACCCCGACTCAGTGGTCGAGAGGGTCCTCCTGGCGATGAATCGACCGATCTGAAGGGTCGTGGGCCAGCGGGCGCTAGATGGCCCGGCCGGGGATGGCGACCCTGCGCTCGTACCAGCGCAAGATGAGGCTGAGGGTCAGGGTGAGCACCACGTAGATGATGACGAGGATGAAGTACGACTCGCGGAATCGAAACGTCCCACCTGCGTAGAGACGCGCCATCTGGGTGATCTCCCGCACCGCCAGGACCGAGACCAAGGATGTGTCCTTCATGAGGGAGATCAGGTCGTTCCCCAGGGCGGGGAGCATGTTCCGGACAGCCTGGGGGAGGACGATCCGACGCATGATCTGGCGATCTCTGAGGCCGAGGGCCCGACCTGCCTCGGTCTGCTCGGAGTGGACGGACTGGATCCCGGCCCGGAACACCTCGGCTATGAACGCCGCATAGAACAGGCTCAGCGCTGCCGCCGCCCTGATCGCCGGTGGGAACGAGCGACTCGGCCGATCGATGATGTCGGCGAAATCGGGGACGACGACTTGTGCGATGACGAAGATGAAAACCAGCATCGGGATGCCACGGACGAACTCGATGTAGGTGGCGGCGATGTTACTCAGCCATGGGTTCTTGGAGACGCGTCCCAGGCCGATCGCCAACCCCAGGCCGGTGGCGACGACGAACGACCCGAAAGTCAGGTAGAAGGTCATCATGATCCCCTCGGTCCAGCTGAAGGGGATCGGGAAGATCGAGAAGAACGCTTCCTGGTAGTCCTCGTTGAAGATGACCGCCACGACCAGCACGGCGATGATCGTGAGCATGGTGACCAGCCACCACGGGAACTCCTTGGCGTCGAAGCTGTACGCTCCGCCGACCGTGGGCGCCCCTACCTCGGGATCACGCCCGCGTTCCTGGATGTCGCTCATTGTGGTCGCAACATAACGAAGCGCCGGGTCGGATGACCC
>JBAPYG010000090.1:0-2933 GCA_049284615.1 Acidimicrobiia bacterium | reverse complement strand
GCCATACACCGGTCCCGGCTCGGCGGTACCGGGCAACTGGGTGGTGAGCGGCGACGGGCTCAGCGTCCACCAGGGCGTCAACGGCCGCCCGACGTTCTTCGCTTCACCGACCCCGATCGAGGGACATCGGATCACGGCGACTTTCCAGACACCCACGACCGACAACGACTTCTTCGGTGTGGCCCTCGGATTCAGCCCGACAGCTCCGGAGTACCTGCTGATCGACTGGCGTCAGAGCTTCCAGGACATCGACTGGGGCGAGGGGACGGGCCCTGTCGACGGATTCGCCGGTCTCGCCGTCTCACGTGTCACCGGAGTGCCGACCCTCAATGAGTTCTGGGGTCACATCGATTCGCCGGCGAACCCGAGCGGCGGTGTCGAGGAGTTGGCCCGTGGGGTGAACCTCGGCTCCGTGGGCTGGGTCGGAGGATCGAGCTATGACTTCGTCATCGAGTACACGACGACTTCCCTCGACATCTGGGTCGACGGGGTTCACGAGATCGACATGACAGGCGACTTTCCCGCAGGCCCTCTGGCCCTGTACAACTTCTCCCAGCCAGACATGTCGATGAGTGGGCTCACGACCGAGGCGTTGAATGCGCCACCCACGGTGGACGGATCGGGCGCACCGGACATCGTTGTGGACGAGGGAGCCACTGGATCGACCGGTGGTGCGTTCCTCGACCCGGACGGTGACCCGCTCGCACTGTCGTGCAGCGGGACCTGCGCTGGCTTCGTCGACCTCGGTGATGGCAGCTGGTCGTGGTCTCAGGTCCTGGCGGAAGGCCCGGACAGCTTCGGGGTAACGGTGACCGCCACAGATGGTCTCGAGACGGTCAGCGACGAGTTCATGGTGATCGTGGACAATCTGGCACCCGTGATCACCGCCACCAGCGGATTGGGGGCCAGCCACGACATCGACACGCCTTTGGGCTTGTGGGTGACGTTCACGGACGCAGGGGTTCTCGATATGCACACCGCGGTGTTCGACTGGGGCGACGGCTCGACCAGCGACGGGATGGTTGTCGAGACCGACGGCTCCGGCACGGCAGACGCCCAACACACGTACTCGAGCCCCGGAATCTATGAGGTCAACGTCACGGTTTGGGATGACGACGGAGCATCTGACTCCGTGCGCCTGGGTGAGATCCTGGTCTTCGACCCCAACGACTTCGCCACGGGCGGGGGCTGGATCCAGTCACCCAGCGGAGCCTGGGTCGGTGACCCTGGCCTCTCCGGGAAGGCGACCTTTGGATTCGTGGTGCGCTACGACAGGTCGGGCGCGGTCAAAGGCAGCCTCGAATTCCAATTGCACAAAGGTTTGACATTCCACGCCACCGGCTTCGACACGTTGCTCATCGCCAACGGTGTGGCGACTTTCGATGGCAGTGGAAGAGTCAACGGGCAGACCGGCTATTCGTTCGAGGTGGTCGCCACCGATGAGCGTCTGGCCGCGAGCAGCGACGATCTCTTCTGGATCGTCATCGAGGGTCCCGCGGGTGTCGTCTACGACGGTGTGTCTCACCTGCCTGCCGGCGGTCTCCCCATCGTCGGCAAAGGCATCCAAATCCACGATCGCTGACAGCCGCGACCTACACCGACCGCAATCCCTACGAACAGAGACCCGGATGAGTGATCACCCGGGTCTCTGAATTGCCCCCACGTCGTGTGGTCTATTGGTCGGGCTTGCCCGAGTTGCCCTGGCTCTGGCCCTGGTTTCCTTGACCCTGGCCTTGGTTCTGGCCTTGGTTTCCTTGACCCTGGCCTTGGTTTCCTTGACCCTGGCCCTGGTTCTCGCCTTGGTTTCCTCGCCCCTGGCCCTGGTTCTCGCCACCGATCTCGCGGGCACGCTCGGCGACACCACGTCCGAAGTCCTGGCCGGTGAAGTCGGTGGTGGCCATCCACTCCAACATGTCGGCGAGGTTGGAGCGGACCTCGTTGGAGTTCTCACTGCCCGGCCCGCTCTCGTGGAGACGAGCAGCCGCCCGTAGGAGAGCATCAGAGGCCTGTTCCGAATTCGAGCCCAGCGTCTCCGCCAGGAGGTCGAGCGCCTCGGTGGTCTGGCCCCTCGCGGTCAGGGTGCTCGCCTCGGAGAGTCGCTCCTCTGTGGCACCATCACCGATTCCGATCGTCTCGAGTGCCCTGTCGACCCCATAGAGGGGGTCTCCGGGGACGGCGGTGTTCGATGCGGCGGCGACACCACCAAGGCCGATAATGAGAATTGCGGCAACCGCAGCCGTTGCAAGACGCGGTGTCAGGGATAGGCCACGCCTATGGCGTGCGGTTGCCGCAAGCTTTGCGGGCTCACCACTCCTGGCCACCGCGGCGGCCCGCGCCGCGATTTCGGCAACGCTCGAGTCCGATGAGGTATCGAACCGCGCAGGATCCAGCGCCGCCAAGGCGCGGGCGACTTCGGACAGAATCGGGTCATCGGTCTGGCCACCGGAGAGGACAGCTTCAACCTCTACATCCGAGAGTCGTTTGGTGAACATCTCATCGGTGTAATCGTCCTGCCGGCTCATCTGGATACGCCCAGAGACTCGAAATGTAGTCGGAGGTTGGCCAGGGCCCGGCGCTGCAGCGCCTTGATCGAACCAACCCTCTTGCCCATCACGTCGGCAGTCTGTTGAAGTGAGAGGTCGGCGAGCACCCGCAGGATGATCACTTCTCGTTGCTCCCCGGTGAGGATCTCCAGGGCGGCGACGGTCTCGCGTGTCGTGATCTGCTCCAATGCCTCGTCTTCCACGTTCCCCGTGCCACCGCCGCGTTCGACGTCGAGCTCGGTCGTGTCGGGTCGACGCCCCTTGCTGCGGCGTGCGTCGATCATGCGTCGGTGGGCGATGACGAACACCCACGACCGGAAGGAGTCCTCGTCCCCTTCGAAGGAGGCGATGTTGCGTGCCACCTGGAGCAGGGTCTCGGCTGCCTGATCC
>JBAPYG010000089.1:0-7793 GCA_049284615.1 Acidimicrobiia bacterium | reverse complement strand
GTGCAATGGGGCCGGTTCGATGCTCAGGCCATCGTCCTCCACCACCGCACATCCTCCGATCCTGGAGATCTCAGCGTGGATCGCGCTGAGACGGTCCGACTCCTTCACCCGCAGCGAGCCGAGGCCGGTGAGCACACTCGGCGTGTCGGCGAAGAGACAGACCACGGCGAGCGCCAGTGCGCCATCGGGAGCCTCCGACATGTCCGCCCGCAATCCGACCAGGTCGACACCCCGTGCATCGACGACGGTTCGGTTGTCGTGCCATTCCACGACACAGCCCATGCTCTCGAGGGCTTTGGCCACCTCGAGGTCGGGTTGCCACGATTCGGTGCCCAATCCGTCTATCACGACCCTGCCTCGGCTGATCGCGGCCATCGCCATGGGATACACCGCCGCCGACGCATCCGGCTCGATGACGACGTCGGCCGGTTGATAGCCGGAATTGGCGATCTCGTATCCCGTCACGGTCTTGACGACCTCGGCCCCGAAACGACGCATGATCGACACCGTCCCGTCGAGATAGCCCGCGGAGCCGCTGAGCCCGGTCAACTCGAGGATGCACGGCTCCTCCATGGTGGGGGCAACGAGCATCGCCGCCGTGGCGAACTGGGAGCTCTCCGAGCAGTCGACGGTCATCTGCCCGCCCCAGAGACGGCCCCGGCCCGTGACCTCGATGGGGAGCCGCTCCGCACTCACCTCGACCCCCTGGGAGCGCAAGACGGACACGATCCCACCCATGGGACGCTCGGGGAGCCGGCCACCTCCCTCGATCCGGGTAACACCGTGTGCCGATCCGGCCATGGCCACGAGGATGCGAGCCGACAGACCCGATTCATTGACGTCGATCGTGGACCCGGCCTGCAGCCGCCCGCCGGAGCCGTCGACCGACCACGGTTCGCCCCGGGTGTCGACTTCGACTCCCAGGCCACCGAGACCGTTGACCATGGCATAGGGATCGTCCGCACGCAGTGGCATGTAGATGTGGGAACGCCCTGGTGCCATGGCGGCGGCGGCCAGCGCCCTGATCGTCTCGGATTTCGACCCGGGCGGGCGGACGGTCAAGTCGATCGGCGATCCGATCGAGGGCACCGGATACGGGTCAGATGTCATGATGTGAGCAGCGCCTGGATCTCGAGAGCCGTCAGCCGGCGTGACTCCCCCGGTGCGAGACCGGGGTCGCTCAGAGGGCCGATCGCGGTCCGCACGAGTCGGGTCACTTCGTGCCCCACCGCCTCGAACATGCGCCTGACCTCGCGGTTGCGCCCCTCCACCATGACCAGTTCGACCAGAGAGCGGTCGGGTTGGGAGTCGATCAGCCGCGCCGAGTGCGCCCGTGCCAGGCCATCGTCCAACACGACACCCGTGGCGAGGCTCTTCAGTGCCGCCCGCGTCGGCACCCCAATCAACTCGGCCAGGTACTTCTTGGTGATGCCAAAGCTGGGATGGGTCACCCGATTGGTCAACTCCCCGTCGTTGGAGACGAGGATCAGGCCCTCGGAGTCGGCATCGAGACGCCCCACCGGATACAGACGTCGCGTCGACGGCACCAGGTCGATCACGGTCTTCCTGCCCTGCGGGTCTCGAGCGGTGCTTATGACCCCGACCGGCTTGTAGAGAAGATGGGTCTCCAGGTCCTCCGACACCGGGACCGGTGCACCATCGAGGGTGAGCAGATCGACATCGGGGTCGACCCTGTCGCCGAGGACCACCGGCTGTCCGTTACGACGAACCCGACCGGCCTCCATCGCCTCTTCGGCGGCGCGACGCGACATGAGACCGGCGTTGGCGATCGCCTTCTGAATGCGGATCCGCTCCGCCATCGCTCACTCCGATCCGGGCCGGAGCGAATCCTCCAGGGTGTCCACGAACTGTGCGGGAGGGACATGGTCGGCCAGTGGAGGCAGATCGGACACGTCGTCGAGACCGAGACGCTCCAGGAACAGCTCGGTGGTTCGATATACCGCCGGGTTGCCGGGGATGTTGAGACGCTCCTTCTCCTCTACGAGCCCGAGACGCTCCAATGTCCTCACTGCCGAGTCGGAGTCGACGCCGCGCAGCTCGGAGATCTGGCCCCGCGAGACGGGCTGGCGATAGGCCACCACCGCCAGGGTCTCCATCGCCGCAGGAGAGAGTTTTCGCGCCGTGGCCGACGACGAGAACCGCTCCAGGTATGGATAGGCATCGGGATGGCTGTACAGACGCCAGCCACCGGCCACCGACTTGAGCACGAGGCCGGCGCCCCGCGCCTCCAGTTGTCGGGACAGCTCGTCGAGCAGCTCATCGACACGGGACGCGGGCACTTCCAGGACCTCGGCGAGCTCCCGCGCCGGAACCGGCTGCTCGGTGACGAACAGCACCGCCTCCAGGGCAGCGAGGTCGTTCACGAGGCCCACTCCGATGTGAGGTCGACCGACCCGTCGTCCAGGTGTCGGACCTCGATCTGAGACGCCCAGTCGTGTTGTGACACCTCGATGAGACCCCACCGCGCCATCTCCAACAATGCGAGGAAGTAGGCAGCCACCTCTACGGGGCGACGACAGTGATCGGTTAGATCCTCGAAGGAGGCGAACGCGGTTCGTCGAAGCCTCTCCTGCAGGTCCTCGATGGCCATCTCGACGCTGGGGAGGTCGAGGTCGAGATGGTCGAGGTCGGGCTCCAGGGTGGCCCGGGTGAGCACGCGACCGGCGATGGCCGACAGTTCGGCGGGTGTGGCCGAGACGACCACTTCCGGTGGTGGAGCCTGGATCTTCTGGTCGAGGCCCGAGGTCCGGGGCACGTAACGGTTGGCCTCTTGCAGACGTCGGCGCAGGACCGCGGCCACGTCCTTGAACGTGACCGAGGCGAGGAGTCGAGAAAGCAGACGGTCTCTCTCTTCAGCCAGCGCCAACTCGTCGTCGAGCTCGGGATCGGAGGACGTGGGCAGCAGCGACTGGGTCTTCAGCTGGACCAGCGTGGCGGCGATGAGCAGGAACTCGGAGGTCACGTCGAGGTCGAGCTCTCTCATCTCGTCGATGAACGTGAGGTACTCGCCCACCACTCCGGTGATGCCCACGGCGGTGATCTCCAGTTGATGCTTGGTGATCAGCTGGAGGAGCAGGTCGAGGGGGCCCTCGAACACCGTGGTCCGAACGTGGAAAGTCATGTGTCCGCCGAGGTTATCCGGCTCTGGCGCAACCCCGATGTCTTTGCGGGCTCGTCGGCCTTCACCAGGACCTTCCAGGTGTCGGGTGCGATCGAAGGCGGACGTCTGCCGTGATGGTGCAAGGCGAAGTCGATGGCCAGCGCCGGGGCGCCGGCCCGGCCCAGGTCGCGAGCCCCGGTGACGCCGTGATCTCGGTAGGCCGCAACGCGGTCCGGGAGACGGGACAGACGCATCAGGATCATCACCGACGCCACGGATCGCCCGATGAGACCCAACCGGGAGTGCCGCTTCCCTACGTCGTGCATCAGTGCTGCCACGATCACACCATTGTCGGTGACCCCGTCGGCCACGACCGATAGCGCGGCTTGATAACCGTGCCGCTGATCACATCCGGGTTGGTCGAAGAACAGCGTCGTCAGATCGTCGGTCAGCCGGCCCGCCACTTCGGCGCGCTCCGCAGACGAGAGCGGACGCGCCCGGGCCACATCGAAGAAGCGACGAATCAGGTGGGCCGGCGAGCCCGGCAAGTCAGTTGGCAGCCTTGCTCTTGCAGTCGACGCAGAGGACGGAAGCCGGTCGAAACTCGAGACGGTCGGCCCCGATCTCATTGCCACATCGATCGCAGGTCCCGTAGGTGCCCGCCTCGATGTGGGCCAGCGCGGTGTCGACATCGTCCAACTGGCTCTTCAGAGACTCGACCAGACCGAGGACCTCTGTCCGCTCGGCAGTTACCGATGCGGCGTCGGCGAAGCTCCCCCCGAAGTCGACGTCAGACCTGAGATCTCCCGACTCGGCGGCCCCCAGCTCGTCGAGCTGGTGGATCAATTGTTCTCGCTCTTCTCGAAGAGCCTTCTCTGCGCTGGCTATGTCGAGCGCCATTACCTACTCCTTGGGTGTGCCTCGACGTAGATCTCCATAATGTGGGCAGGACTTACCCGTGTGTAGACCTGGGTTGTGCTGATCGTAGCGTGGCCGAGCATTTCCTGGACGGTTCTGAGGTCGGCGCCGGCTTCCACCATGTGAGTCGCCGCCGAATGGCGGAGCACATGTGGCGACACCTTTCCCGGTTCGATGCCTGCTGCAACGGCATGTTTCCTCACGATGTCGAACACCGCCTGCCTGCTCATCCGTCTCCCCCGGAGGTTGATGAAGAGCGGGTCGCCGGCCACATCACGTCTGACCAGCGACATCCGCTCCGGCAACCATGACGCGATGGCCTCCACCGCCTTCGATCCCATCGGCACCAGTCTCTGCTTCGAGCCCTTCCCGGTGACTCGCACCACTTTGTCGTCGAGATCGAGATGCCCGAGGTCGACACCAATCGTCTCGGAGACCCGGGCTCCGGTCCCGTAGAGAAACTCGAGCAGAGCCCGGTCCCGACGCCCGGCGGCGTCGCCGATGTCCGGCGCCTCGACCAGCGCGATGGCCTCCTCGATGCTCAGTGCCTTGGGGAAGGGATCGGGCCGTCGTGGACTGGCGATCAGAGTCGTCGGGTCGCCTGCACGGAAGTCCTCGTACACGAGAAATCGGTGCAGCCCGCGAACCGAGGCGATCTTGCGTGCGATGGTGGTGTCGGCGAGTCCACGACGGCGCAGGTCGGTGACGAAGGCCGCGACGTCGTCGGGACCCGGCTCGGTCCCGTCGAGGAAATCGAGATACTGGCCCAGGTCGCGGGTATACGCCGCGATCGTGTTGGGCGAGAGCCCACGTTCGACTCGAAGCGAGACGAGATACTCCTCGACCCCCGCGGCGAGGGAGACCTGCCCCGAGCTCACACCGGGGTGAGCGCCTCCAGGGCAGGCACATGGTCGACACCGAGGCTCTCGGCGACTCCGGGATGACATACGACGTCCCCGACCACGTTGACACCCGCCTGGAGCTCAGGATGCGCTCGCATCGCCGGGAGCACGCCCTGGTTGGCCATGACCACGACATATCTCAGGGTGGCGTTGGTGAGGGCGTAAGTCGATGTGTGGGGTACGGCACCAGGGATGTTCCCCACCGCATAGTGGAGGACGTCGTGCACCTCGTACACCGGGTCCGAGTGGGTCGTCTCCCGAGACGTAGCGAAACAGCCGCCCTGGTCGATGGCCACGTCGACGAGGACCGCACCACGCTTCATCGATCGCACCATGTCCTCGGTGACCAGCTTTGGCGCCGACGCCCCCGGGACCAGCACGGTGCCGATCACGAGATCGGCATCGAGGACCTTCTCCTCGATGGTCAGCTTGTTGGAGTGGAGGGTGACTATCCGGCCCTGGTAGAGCGAGTCGATGGCGCGCAGCTTGTTGAGATCGGTGTCGAGCACCACCACGTCGGCTTGCATCCCCATGGCGATCACGGCCGCATTGGACCCGGCTATCCCACCCCCGATAACGACCACCTTGGCCGGGCTGACTCCCGTGGTCCCCCCGAGGAGGATCCCCCGACCACCCTGAGACTTCTCGAGGAAATAGGCACCGGCCTGTGTCGCCATGCGACCGGCGATCTCGGACATCGGAGCCAGGAGGGGCAGCGAGCGATCGGGCATCTGAACCGTCTCGTAGGCGATGGCCACTATGCCCCGTTCGGCCAGGCCGGCGGCGAGCTTGGGGTAAGCGGCCAGATGCAGGTACGCGAAGAGGATCTGGCCCTCACGGAACTTCTCGACCTCGGAGGGCTGGGGCTCTTTGACCTTGAGCACCATCTCGGCCCCTGCGAAGACCTCGTCGGCGTTGGGGACGATCGTGGCCCCCTGGGCCTCGAACTCCTCGTCGTGGATGGTGGAGCCCTCACCGGCCCCTTTCTCGATCAGGACCTGGTGGCCGCGATCGGTCAGCTCCCGGACGCCGATCGGGGTGATGGCGACTCGGTGCTCTTCGTTCTTGATCTCACGGGGAACTCCGACGATCAAGTGCTCACGCTGCTTTCGGACGGCTCGGAGACAGGTCTGGTGGCCCTGAGGGCTGCGGCCGCCTCGACGAGACCGACGAAGAGCGGGTGTGGGTCGTCGGGACGCGACCTGAATTCGGGATGGGCCTGGGTGGCCACGAAGAATGGGTGGTCGATGAGCTCAATGTACTCGACCAGGTTGTCGTCCGGTGAGAAACCCGACAGTCTCATCCCGCCTTTCTCCAGGTCTTTTCGGTATCTGTTGTTCACCTCCCAACGATGGCGATGACGCTCGTAGACGAGCTCCTGGCCGTACATCGCCCGAACCTTGGAGCCTTCCGCCAGCTTGGCCGCGTAGAGCCCGAGCCGCATGGTGCCCCCCTTTTCCTCCACCTCTTCCTGACTGGCCATCAGGTCGATCACCGGGTGGGGGGTCGAAGGGTCGAACTCGGTGCTGTTGGCGTCGGTCAAGCCGAGGACGGTCCTCGCCATCTCGATGACGGCGCATTGGAGACCGAGACAGAGCCCGAGCAGTGGCACCCCGTTCTCACGGGCGTACCGGATAGCCTGGATCTTGCCTTCGACGCCCCGGTAGCCGAATCCGCCGGGGATGACCACCCCGTCGAGGTCCTCGAGATAAGAGTCGGAGAGGAGCCCGGTGAGCTCGTCCGACGGCACCCATCGCAGATCGAGACGGAGCCCCTGGGAGGCTGCGCCATGACGCAGCGACTCCACCACGGACAAGTAGGCGTCGGGGAGGTCGACGTACTTGCCGACGATGCCGATGGTGACTTCGTCGGTGGCCGAAGCGGCTTTCTCGACCATCGCCCGCCACGATTCCAGGTTGGGTGGGCCAGTGACCAGACCGAGACGGTCGCACACCACGTCGTCGAGACCGCCCTCGTTGAGGTCAAGGGGCACCTCGTAGATGTCCTTGGCGTCCGGTGCCGCGATCACTGCACGGGGCTCGACATCGCAGAAGAGGCTGATCTTCTTGCGGGCGCCGTCGTCGATGGGTCGGTCCGAGCGGACGATGATCACATCGGGGTGGATGCCCTTGGACCGAAGCTCGGCGACGGAATGCTGGGTCGGCTTGGTCTTCAACTCGTCTGAGGTGGCGATGAACGGCACCAGCGTGACATGGACGAACATCACGTTGGCACGGCCGATGTCGTTGCCGAACTGGCGGATGGCCTCGAGGAAGGGGAGGCTCTCGATGTCGCCGACGGTCCCTCCCACCTCTGTGATCACGACGTCGACGTCCTGGTCGCCCACCCTGCGGATGCGCTCCTTGATCTCGTTGGTGATGTGGGGGATGACCTGAACGGTGTCACCCAGGTAGTCGCCGCGACGTTCCTTCTGGATGACCGAGAGGTACACCGAGCCCGAGGTCACATTCGAGGTCCGACGGAGGTTCTCGCCGGTGAATCGCTCATAGTGACCCAGGTCGAGGTCGGTCTCGCCCCCGTCGTCGGTGACGAAGACCTCTCCGTGCTGGAAGGGATTCATGGTCCCTGGGTCGACGTTGATGTATGGGTCGAGCTTCTGGTTGACCACACGCAGACCACGAGATTTGAGCAGACGGCCCAGCGAGGCGGCGGCTATCCCCTTGCCGAGACTGGATACGACACCACCGGTGACGAACACGAATTTGGTGAGGTCAGTCGACGGGTCCTTGTTCTCGGAGGCTGGTTCTGGCGAGAAAAGAGGCCCGTCCATGACGGGATGCCACAGTAGCACCCGCCCACCGCGATGCGATCATTTGCCGGAGGCGATGGCG
>JBAPYG010000088.1:0-2591 GCA_049284615.1 Acidimicrobiia bacterium | reverse complement strand
GGACACGGCCACGACCACGACGCACTCGAACACGACGACGACCACCCCGACCGACCCCGGCCGTCTCGTGATACTCGACGAGTCGGGGAACATCGTCGTGCTCGACCCCGATGGCGCCAACGCGGATGCCATCACCGAGGACGCGGGCACGAGCGCCGCGTACGCCCAGCCCATCTGGTCACCCGACGGGCAGGCGCTGGCCTGGGGCGAAGTGACGGATACCGGTTTCGCCGTCGGCATTCACCGCTTCGACTCCGACGAGCGGCTCACCGTCCCCACCTCGAATCTCCCTTTCTACCTGTCCTGGTCGCCCGGGGGCGAGCGAATCGGAGTCCTTCACAATGGGGAGGACGGGATCGACTTCAACCTGGTCGATGTCGCCCGATCCAACATCGAACGTGTCGGGACCGGGGCCCCGTACTACTTCTCCTGGCGCCCGGGCGGCAACATCCTGGTGACACATGTCGGCGCAGATCACGTCGAGACGATCGACTTCGCCGGGGTGAGCACGACCCTAGAGCCAACAGGGCCCTTCTATCTCGCTCCGCAATGGACCGACGTCGGGGTGTTTCACGTCGCCGCCGACGAGCTATTGGTCGAGTCGGAGGACGGCACTCGCGCACCGGTGGCGGCCGTATCGGGTCTCACCATGTTCGTGGCGAACCCGCAGGGCACGAGGGTGGCACTCCAGATGACGGGTGCCGGGGACGCCCTGGAAGTGGCACTCTCCGAGACGCCGATCATCCCCTCCGGGGCCGTGTCGGTGGTCGATGTCGAGACCGGCGCAGTCGACTCGGTCGTCGACGACCTTGCCGTCGGGTTCTTCTGGAGCCCGACGGGCGACTCCCTGCTCGCCCTGGTTCCGGACGTCACAGGGAGTGTCGTCCCCCACGTCTGGACGGCCGGTGACGGCGTCGAGGACTACCCGTCGTATCAGCCGACGGCGGCGATGCTCCGGGACACCTTCCCGTTCTTCCCCCAATATGCCCAGTCTGTCAACTTCTGGGCACCGGATGGCTCTGCCTTCGCCTACGCGGGGGTGGTCGACGGCGAGGAGGGGATCTGGGTGCAACCACTCACGGACGCGCCACGCACGAGGGTCTCGGCGGGACGATGGGTGGCCTGGTCACTTCCCGGCTGAGACCCCGATGGGTCTGTCATCGTGAGCGTGTGATCAGGTAGGTCTCGTCGTTGAACCAGACCCCTCCGTGTCGCTCGAGCACGGACTGGGTCGCCGGCACATAGGCGCCGGACTGCATGGCGGCCGACAGCCTGTCCTCGTCGATCTGGGCCACGTAGGCAGCGGCATTCCATGCGGCCAGGGTGAGACCGGTGCCGATGTGCTCGGTGCGCTCGGAGGGCATCGCGTGGAGCTCGTACCTGAATATGGCCTCATCGTCGGAGAGCCGTGGGTAGGTCAGGTCGGGGTCGGAGAGCTGTCGCTCTGCCTCGTCGAGCAACTCGGCCCGACCGGTGCGAAACGGGTCCTCGTCCGGCCAGACGCCCCGGATGATCTCCAGACCGGGATCGTCACCATGGGCATGGACCACGACCATCCGGCCCCCCGGCGCCAGCGCCCGGGCCAGGGGCACCAGCACCATGCGCACCTTTCTCTCCGCCGGGGTCCGGGCCCGATAGGGCTGCGAGGCGATGATCAGGTCGTATCCCTCCCCAGGGGTGTCTCGCTTTGGAATCACACTCTTCAGGAGAAACTGGCGATCGCGGCGGTACAGGACGAGGACCGCCGGGCGCGCATAGAGGGGGTTCCCGGTCCGGGGGCTGGTGACCACCTCCCATGCCCGGGCCAGCTCGTCGAACAACCCCTGGATCTGTTGGACGAAATCGTCCGAAGTCGAGCCCTCCAGGGCAAGCTCGATCCACTCCAGGTCGGCTGTCTTCTCCGAGTCCGGCACCAGGTCGGGAGCCTCCCGATAATTCATGTTGGTGACCACGACCACCATCTCGGGATGCTCGAACAGCCGATCGGGCAGTCTGCCCAGCGCCAGCCTGAGGTCTTCGATGCTGATCTCCTTGCCCACGACGAGAAACGGGATATGGGGGAAGACCCGGTGGGTTCGCCTGATCACCTGGCTGAGCACCGATGCGTCACCCATCCCGGCGTCGAATATCCGGAGGGCGTGCTCCCCCGGCTCGACATGCTCGAGCTCGTCACCGATGCGCTCTGCCACGACGGACTTCTCATCGGTGGCCGTCGTGAACATCAGATATGCGGCCCTGTTGTCGAAAAAGCGCGCCGACGTCATGGTCATCGTCGTTGAAGCTAGTGGGGGGTGGACGTGCTTTCATCACGCGGATGAAGATCTCGTTCAAGACTTCGCAACAGGAGACGACGTGGGAGAACCTGGAGCGCATCTGGCGGGCGGCCGACGAGATCGAGACCTACACCGGTGGCTGGCTCTTCGACCACTTCTACCCGCTCAACACCGAGATCTCGCTGCCTTGCCTGGAGGCGTGGTCGACGGCGGCCGGCCTGGCGGCCGTCACCAGCAGGATCCGCATCGGGCACATGGTCACCTCGAACACGTATCGGCACCCGGCCGTGGTCGCCAACATCGTGGCCACCGTCGACC
>JBAPYG010000087.1:0-5602 GCA_049284615.1 Acidimicrobiia bacterium | reverse complement strand
ACCGCTCGTCCTTCACGCCCCCATCGCGGCCGCCAACGCCTCGATGCTGTCGACCTGACGTTCCGGCGGGGGCGTCGGCATCCCCCACGCCGATCCCGGTCGCTTGAGGAACACAGCCTGGGCCCCGGCGTGCATGGCGCCGGCACAATCCCAGTCGTGCGCAGCAACCAGGACCATCTCGTCGATGGTGACACCCATCGTCGTCGCGGCGTGGAGATAGGGAGCCGGGTCGGGTTTGAACATGCCTACCTCCTCGACAGAGATGACTCGGTCGAGGAGTCCGCCGAGCCCCGCATTCTCGATCTGGGCATCGGCTACGTCGCGGCTCCCGTTGGTCAGGGCGATCATCTGCATGCCGGCACGAGACAAACGCTCCACACCCGGGATCACGTCGGGATGAGGGGGCAGAGTGCTCATCGGGCGGAGAGCCTCGATGGCGTCCTCGGCCCGCAACAGCAATCCCCGCCTCGCCGCCAGGGCGATCAAGGCTTCGCCGCCGATGGCACCGAACGATCGGTACTGGTCGAGGGTGTTTGCGATCAGTGAGCCGTGGAGCAGTCGGGCGAACCATTCGCCGACCGGCGGGTCGCTGCCAAAGATCCCTTCGAGGCTCGACTTGATGGGGTCGAGACTCAACAAGGTCTCGTTGACGTCGAACGCAATGAGACTCGGCGCAGTCACACCCTCGATGGTAGGCGGCCCCTACTTGGCGGGGAGGGCTCGGACCACGGCAGCCAGCGCATCGTAGGTGCGCTCTCCCACGTGCTTGTCGTCTTCGTCCAGGAGGTTGGCCATCACCTTGAGGGTCCACTCCATGAGTGACCGGTTGTGAAGCCCGGTGTGTGCCAGGGTCCGCATCACAGACGGGTAGCCGATCAGCTTCACGAAGATGCGAGCCATCTTGTAGTACAGCCCGTATTCGTCCTGAAGACGCTGTGGGTAGCGTCGCAGCAGGCCCGGGTCGTCCACCGCCAGCGACTGAGCCACATAACCGGCGGCGATGCGCCCGGTCTCGTACGCGTAGGAGATGCCCTCGCCATTCCAGGGGTTGATGGCACCGGCGGCGTCGCCGATGGTGAGCCAGTTGTTGCCCACCAGCGGGCTCTTCGAGTACGACATGGTCAGTTTTCCGCCCATGGGCTTGGAGAGCCTGGACTCCTCGCTGAGGCCCCAGTAGTCGGGGGCGGTGGCCACGTAGTCGTTCATCATGTTCGTGGTGTTGACTTCCTTCCACCTCTTGAACGTGGAGAGGAGACCGACACCGACGTTGACCGTCCCATCCCCCAGGGGGAACACCCATCCGTAGCCGGGCATCGTGGCGCCACTGGAGTCGCGCAGATCGAGCTGGCTCTCCAGGAATGGGTCTTTCGACTTCGGTGAGGAGTAGTAGCCGCGTGCGGCCATGCCAAGCGGGTAGTCCCGGCGACGGGCGGTCCCGAGCTCCCTCCCAAAGCGGTTCATCGAGCCGTCGGCGATGATCGTCACGTCGGGCGTGAGCGTCTCGGCTCCGGCACCATTGGAAAGAGCGACCGATGTGAGCCTGCCGTTCTCGATGACCGGCGTCGCCGTCGTCTTCTCCCTGATGCGGACACCTTCCTTCTCGGCGAGACGGGCGACCTGCCGGTCGAGATCGCGTCGCCGGATGACGGCCCCCCAGTTGGGAAACCGGGTGTGCTCCGGCCATGGCATCTCGATCATCAGATCGTCACCCGCATACGAACGGAGACCCGTCACCCGATGGAGCTCGGGCACGTCGAAGTCGAATCCCATGTCCTGGAGTTGGAGGATCGCCCGTGGGGTGAACCCGTCACCACAGGTCTTGTCCCGCGGGTACTCCTTCTTCTCGACCAGCATGACGTCGACGCCGTCGCGCGCCATCCAATATGCGGCTGCGGACCCGGCCGGGCCACCACCGACGACGAGGACTGCTGGTGAGGACATGTTCTCAAGATCGTAAAGGGTCGAGTGGGGAACCATGAAGCCCGCCGGTATCGTCGTCTCCTGCATGAGCGGGCTTTCACGCGCAACCGTCTCCCGTCTGCCGCGGTATCTGCGGCTGCTCGACGATCTCCGGGAGTCGCAGAGCACCGTCAGCTCGGGTGAGCTGGCCGACGCCGCAGGCGTCAACCCGGCCAACGTGAGACGGGACCTCTCCGATCTCGGCTTCCAGGGGACGCGAGGAGTGGGCTACACGGTCGCCGACCTACGGGCCCGGATCAAGAGGGAGTTGGGGATCAGCGGGAGACGGAGGGTGGCCATCGTCGGCGCCGGCAACCTGGGCACGGCCCTCGCCCGATACAGCGGGCTGAGCCAGCGTGGCTTCGACGTCGTGGCCATGTACGACGTCGACCCCCGGCGGATCGGGGCCCCCGTCGGCAACGTCACCGTGACCACTGCGTCATCGATACCCGGTGACTGCAAGCGGGGGCTGTTCGACATGGCCATACTCGCGGTGCCCGCCGGTGCAGCCCAGAACGTGGCCGATCAACTGGTGGCGGCCGGGGTCTCCTCGATACTCAATTTCGCCCCGGTTCGGGTGACCGTCCCCGATGAGGTGCCCGTCCGACAGGTGGATCTCTCCACCGAGCTCCAGATCCTCAGCTACTACGGATAGATGCCCGTAGGGCGGCGTCAGCCGCCGGCTTCCTTTGTCTCCTCGTACTGGTTGAGGGCGACGAGGAAGACGAGGAAGAGGACCAGGGACACCAGCATGTAGGTGATGGGGATGACCCTGATCTCGAACGCATTGAGGCCTTCTATGTTCTCGGGCTTGGGGCCGCGCGGTGCGTAGATGACGAACAGCAGCGAGGTGATGGTCAACCATCCGAACACGGCCGCACCGGTGACCAGGAACCCGAGACGTCGGCCCAGGTTGGTGTTGTTGAAGAGATAGATCGACCCGTAGAAGAGCAGCACCGACGCCGCGGTGAGGATGATCCCGGTGACGAACAGGTTCGCCGAGAAGAGGGATCGGAAGAGCTCGCGGAAGAACATCGCTACTCCAGCCCGTCCATGTTGCCACTGCGAAGGTAGCGCGCCAGCAGCTCGATGTCGGCCGGATCGAGGATGGCGCCGAAGGCCGGCATCCGACCCGAGCCGAAGCCGTTGATGCCATATGGCGTCTCCGCCACCGAGCCGTTGATGAGGAAGTCGACGAGCAGGTCGGTCTCGTCGGAGTCGGCAGGTGGTGCTTCACCGAACTGCACGACGGGTCGGCCATCCCAGAGGGCGGGGCCGAACCCACCGGCACCTGCCTCTTGGGTGAACGGCACGCCGGCGCTCCACCCGGCCGTGTGGCATCGGGCGCAGTTGGCGTTGAACAGGGCCACGGCGCGCTGCGCCTCGTCTTCGGACGCATTCATCGCCTCGGCGACCCCCGGGATGTCGATGACCCACAACTCCTGCTGCTGAGAGGTCTGCAGATACTCCAGCCCATGCAGCTGCTGGGGGAGGATCCGCGCTTCGTTGTCCACCGTCACCGCGAGGTTGATGGCCACCGAGTCGAGGCCGCCGACCATGTTCGAGGCAGTGGTGGCATCCGGGACGTCGGGAATGGTCTCGGGGTTGGTGGGGTCGAGAGTGATGACGGTCACCGTCGACGGCACGGTCGACGTGCTCGCCCCGGTGAACTGGACGGTGATCGCGGCCTCGGCGGCATCGGAGATCCCGTCGCCGTCCGTGTCGGGACTCTCCTCGGTGATCTCGTCTTCGTCGAGGATCACCCCGATGGCATCTATGAACGTCTGCAGGACCGGGTCGGCCTCGACCCCAGCCTCCAGTGCGGCCAACCCCTCGTCGACTAGCTCGGCGTCGGGCGTCTCGGGGTCGAGGGCGATGGGATCGATCGCCTGGAAGTGAGCGAACGCATCTGCGGAGATGGACGACAACTCGGCCTCGGCCGAATCGGAGAGACCGTCGTCGTCGGTGTCTATTCCCTGATCGGCGTTGTCGAGTACCTCGGTAGCCCGCCGGGCGAGCGGCTCGATGAACGCTCGATCCTCCGGGGCCTGTGCGATCTCGGCAACGACCTGCTCCTGTTTGACGATGGCGGCTGCCACCGCGGCATCGGCCGTGTCGAGACGGGCCACCTGGGCGGCCACGGCATCAGGTGTCTTGTCGACGGCTTGCTGCTGGGGTATCTGGATACTGGCCAGATAGGCAACCACGTCCTCGACCTGCTTCTCGTTCATCGGCCCACCACCGGCCACACCCCATGGGGGCATTGGGGTGTTGCCACGCCCGTAGGTGACCCAGAAGTTCACCTCATCGGTGTCGTACCGGTAGAGCACGTCATTCAGCGACGGAGCCGCCCAGGTGACCGCGATGCCGGAGCGCTTCTCGACGTAGGGCGCCGAGCCACCGGCTCCGAGAGGGCCATGGCAGTCGAAGCACTTGAACTCCTCCACGATGTGCGCGCCGCGCTCGATCTGAGACTCCGAGAACTCCTCGACGAACCCTTCCTGGCGGTTGGTCTCACCGAGGAAGTAGAGAGGCAGGGAGATGGCGAGAAAGGCAGAGAAGGCTATGGCCGCCTTCTGGCCCCCCTCGAGACGGCGAGTCTCGAGCTGCTGGTCGTCGATGCCCGGCCTCAGGTTCGGTGCGACCTCCTCGGCGCCACCACGGTTGCGCAGGGCCGACACCAGCAGGAGACCCAGCCAAGCGATCCCGGCGACCACCGCCAGGACGATGATCACATCGGCCGTCATCGCTCGGTGTCTCGCTCGTACATCAGATGCAGCTCGGGCCCTGCGGGTACTGAACGCTCCTCACCGGGGCCCGCGGAGTCTGGATGATGCTGCCGGTCCGGATGATGAAGCGGTCACCGTCACGGATCTCCACCACGAAACGATCGAGGTTACGAGGGGCGGGCCCGGCGAAGTACTCGCCGACGTAGTCGTACTTCGAACCGTGACACGGGCACTCGAACCCGATCGAGGTCGCACACCACGGAACACGACAGCCCAGGTGGACACAACGCTGGAACAGCGCCATCAGCCCGCCGGCCGCGACGCTCTTCCCCTCGAACTGCGGGGAGAGGGGGTCGGTCGCCGGGACGACGTAGGCACGGGCCTCGGGTACGAACACGGGAACTACGGAGCCATCGGGATTGACCGTCTGGGCGAGGAGGGTCTCGGTGGGGCCGGCATCCACGTCGGACCCGAAACCCCCGGTCAGCTTGGGCCAGAAGAAGGCGAGCGAGTAGAGGCCGAACATGCCGAGGAACGACCCGAAGGTCACCGTGATCGCCCGATTGAAGAACTGTCGACGACTGACGCCCGATTCCTCGGGGGTGACCTCGACCACACGCTGGGTCTCGACGAGCGTGATTCCGGCGCCCACCGGCTCGGGCTCCTCGACCACCACTTCCTCGACGACCTCGGGCTCGACCGGCGCAGGCTCGGGCACGGCTATGGGCTCGACCCGGACCCCCTCCATGGATCGATCGGCGCGGCGGGTCTCCTGGGAGACACCTGCGGTCGGATCGGGTTGGTCGGCGCGCGAGCGCCGGAAGGCGATGGTGAATGCCCCGACGGCACCGATGATGGCGAAGAAACCGACTCCGACGAGGACCCAGTTCGTGAACGTCATTCGAAGTTCACCC
>JBAPYG010000086.1:0-5848 GCA_049284615.1 Acidimicrobiia bacterium | reverse complement strand
CGTGCCAACCGACCCCACCCGTCTCGAGGCGGCCTTCATAGCCGAGAATCGGGATCGATGGATCGACGAGTGGCTCGCGGTGATGGAAGGCTGATGCGACGTCTTCGGTGGGGTTGGGTGGCGGTAGCCGCCGTCCCCGCCATCTTCATCGGCTACTTCTTCGTCTATCCGCTCATCCGGATCCTGTCGCTCGGCCTGTCGGAGCTGAGCATCGGATCCACCGGTCTGCAGGCCAGGCTGTTCCGGGTGGGCTGGTTCACCCTGTGGCAGGCGGTGGTGTCGACGGTGTTGACCTTCCTGGTGGCTGCCCCGCTGACGTGGGCGGTGTCGACATACGAGTTCAAGGGCCGACGTCTGGCGATGGCGGTGGCGACGGTGCCCTTCGTACTCCCGACCGTGGTCGTCGGGACAGCCTTCGTGGCCCTGGGCTGGCGTGACTCGATAGGCGCGATCCTCGCCGCCCATGTCTTCTTCAACGTCGCGGTCGTGGTGCGGACAGTCTCGACCCTGTGGTCCCGGATCGACCCCCGAATCCTCGATGCAGCGCGGGTTCTGGGCGCCTCCGGCTGGGAGGTGTTCCGGGGAATCACCCTTCCCCTGCTGCGGCCGGCGCTGGCCGCCGCCGCCTCTATCGTCTTTCTCTTAACCTTCACATCGTTCGGTGTGGTCCTGATATTGGGTGGCTTCCGATACGCGACCCTGGAGGTTGAGGTCTATCGCCAGGCAGTCACCCTGTTCGACCTGCCCCTGGCCGCCACCCTGGCCATCGTCCAACTCGTCGGGGTCACCGGCGCCCTCTACTGGTACTCCCGCTACCAGGAGCGAACCGCGGTGTCGTGGACGCTGGAGAGCGGGTCCAACCGTCACCGACCGAAGGGGCGTGCCCGATGGGCCGTGCTCCTGGCGGTGCTCGGGACACTGGGAGCCCTCGCCATCCCCATGGCCGTGCTCGTCTCCCGCTCCCTCACGGGGACCTATTACCGGGGTCTGTTCACCGACGACCGGATCGTGGGCACACCCATCTCGGCCGTGGGCAACAGCCTGGTCTTCGCGGTCATCGCCATGGTGCTGGCCACCGTCATCGGAGTGATGGCAGCCACCGTCATAACCGGGCGGACAGGTCACCTCTCGCGTTGGTTCGACCTGACGCTCATGCTCCCCCTGGGGACGTCGGCAGTCACGATCGGTTTTGGTTTCATCGTGGCCCTCGACGCGCCCATCGACCTGCGGGCATCGTTCTGGCTGATCCCCATCGCCCACACTCTGGTCGCGGTCCCTTTCGTGGTTCGCTCCACCGTCCCCACCCTTCGCTCGATCATCCCACACACGAGGGAAGCGGCGGCCATGCTCGGAGCCTCGCCGTTTCGTGTCTGGAGGGAGATCGACCTCCCCATGGTCAGCCGGGCGGCGTTGGTCGGCGCCGGGTTCGCCTTCGTGATCTCGCTCGGCGAGTTCGGCGCCACCTCGTTCATCGCCCGACCGAACACTGCGACCATCCCGGTGATGATCTTCCGCCTGCTCAGCCGTCCGGGTGCGAGCTCGTTCGGGATGGCCATGGCGCTGGCAGTGGTTCTGGCGGTGATCACCACCGCGGTCGTAATGGCGATCGACCGGGCTCAGTTCGGTGAGTTGGGGGCCTTCTGATGCTACGGGTCTCCGACCTGGACGTCGTCATCGACGGGAAGCCCATCCTCGAGGATGTCACTCTCGAGGTTGCCGACAGCGAGATCGTCGCCATCCTGGGGCCATCGGGATCGGGCAAGTCGACTCTGCTCCGCGCCATCTGCGGGCTGGTCGAGGTGGCCGCAGGCGACATCGAGTGGGATGGGAGGTCGGTCGAGCACCTGGCTCCACACCGGCGCGACTTCGGCCTCATGTTCCAGGGCTATGCGTTGTTCCCGCACATGACCGTGGCGGGCAACGTCGGGTTCGGCTTGCGCATGAGCGGGTCCGACGACATCGCGAATCGGGTCGACACCGCCCTGTCCTGGGTGGGGCTCGACGGGTTCGGGCCGAGGAGAGTCGACTCCCTCTCGGGCGGCGAGCAGCAGAGGGTCGCCCTGGCGCGGACTCTGGCGCCGGAGCCGCGACTGGTGATGCTGGATGAGCCTCTCGGCGCACTCGACCGCAATCTGCGCCGCCAGCTCGTCGCCGAGACCCGGTCGGTGCTGGAGCGACGTGGCGTCACCGCGATCGTGGTCACCCACGACCGTGAGGAGGCGGTGGCGCTATCCGACAGTCTCGCCATCATGCGAGAGGGCACGATCGTCCAAACCGGTCGTCTCGAAGAGATCCTCGCCGATCCGAGAGACGCGTGGGTAGCCGGCTTCATCACTTGAGGAGGCAGCAGGCCCGGTAGGAGTGAGCCCGGGCCTGCTGCGCGGGACGTCTATGCGTCTCCCTCCGGACGGGCGTCCCTGATCTGGGGGAGGAGCTGTCGGAGCTCATCGGGGGTGATCAGACCGTCGTCGAGGAAGTCGGAGACGTCGGCTCCCTTCAATGGATGGTCCTCGGGGAGAGCGTCATACTCCTCCTGGTCGATGCCCCCGTCGTCGAGTAGCCCGCCGAGATGGAATCCGCGCCGGAAGCGTCCGAGCCCGAGGTGGTGGCCAAACCCCCGCAGCTCGTCGCGGGTGAGCTCGCCGTCCTCCCAGGCCCCGTCGAATCGATCGCTCAGCAGTGGGTGGTCGTCCGACAGCTGAGCAGCCTCATCCTGGGTTATCACATCGTCTTCGAGGAACTGCTCGAGGAGCTTGCGATCGGCCTCGTGCTCCTCGCGGAGCTCCGTGGCTTTCGCCTCGGCGGCATCGACGATGGCGTCGGCCTGATCCTGGTCGATGGTCCCATCGCTGACCAGGCCATCGAGGACGCCGCCCAAGAAGCCCATGATGCGGGGAACCGGGCCCTCGAAGTCCCCTTCGTCGGTCGTTTCCTGAGCGGAAGCGGTGCCCGGCGACGACACAACCGAGGTCACGAAGCCGGCACCCACCAACAGACCACCCACGATGAGGGCAGCCCAGATCTTGCTCTTCACAGCTATCTCCTTACTGGCAGCTATCACGAAACAGTCTTCCGACCAGTTGTTAGGAGGGGGTGAAGAGGTTGTGCGCGAACTCCGGGACGCAATGGCCGGTCGACACCCCCCGGCGAAAGACCCACCGGGTCTGGGACCAATGACCCTGGGGAGCTCGCAGCTCGCAAGGGACGATCAAACCTCAACAGACGAATACGAGGAGAAGAGGAACGCCGATGCCCGACCGTGACAACTCGAAGACGTTCGACCGCGCCCTAATGGTGATGGCGGTGTTCGCTCTCGCCACCGCGCTTCTGGCCGCCATCGCCGCCTTCCGGCCTGCGGCGGACGCGAACGCCGAGTCGGGCGCAGACTCGGGGGGCCCGGTCGAGGTGAACGCCACCATCGATCTCGCCGAGTGGGTGATATCGGGTGACCTGACGATCGATCCCGGAATCGTGACCATCACCCTGACCAACTCGGGGACGATGGTCCACAACCTCGCTTTCGAGAACGGGCCCCAGTCCCCCGACGTCAACCCGGGGGATACGGTGACGTTCGATGTCGGTGAGCTCGCATCCGGGACATACACCGTCTACTGCGCCATCGCTGGGCACCGCGCCGCCGGGATGGAGGCGTTCCTCGTGGTGACGGGCATTCCCGCCGAGGGCGGCGGTGACGGCGGTCACGAGGCGATGTCACCCGAGGAGATGGACCAGATGATGGTCGACTCCATGCTCGCCTTTCCCGCCGAGACCGAGGGGAGGGGCAACCAGCCCCTGGAGCCCACCGAGATCAAGGCGGACGGCACGAAGGTGTTCGACCTGACCGCCTCGGTCATCCCCTGGGAGGTCGCCCCCGGAGAGTTCGTCGACGCCTGGGCGTACAACGGGATGGTCCCCGGTCCGTGGATCAAGCTCGACGTCGGAGACTTCGTGGAGATAAATGTCACGAACGAAACGGAGTTGAGCACCGACATCCATTGGCACGGGATCTCCACGCCCAACGAGATGGATGGGGTCAGCCCGTACACGCAAGACCCGATCAAGCCCGGTGAGACCTTCACCTACGCCTTCGAGGCGGAGCGTCCGGCGATCGGTATGTACCACGCCCATCTGCACAGTCAGATCAGCGTTCCCAATGGGATGTTCGCCCCGTTCACCATCGGCGACACACCAATCCCCTACGGGAGGACGATCTCGGGGGTCGAGATCCCCGAGGATCTCGAGATCGCCCAGGAGATACCGATGGTCCTCAACGATGCCGGCGTCATCGGGTTGAGCCTGAATGGAAAGTCCTTCCCCGCCACCGAGCCCTACGTGGCCACCGAGGGCGACTGGCTCGTCTATCACTACTACAACGAGGGCCTACAGATCCACCCCATGCACCAGCACCAGTTCCCCCAGCTTGTCTTTGCCAAGGATGGGATCCCGCTCGATCAGCCATACTGGGCCGACACCGTGAACGTGGCTCCGGGCGAGCGTTACTCGGTGTTGCTCAACCCCAATCGGGTGGGCACCTGGGTATGGCACTGTCACATCCTGACCCATGTCGAGAACAACGAGGGGATGTTCGGGATGGTGACCGCGCTGATCGTCGAGCCTGCGGCCTAGCCCCGCCGTCATCCCTCCCCCGACCCCTGCATCTGGGAGATGAATGCGGGAGGGATGCGGCGCGGCCGACCATCGAGATCGGTGAAGGCGGCGGTCACGGTGATCCGGGCCACCTCTTCGTCCTCTCCCCTGACCATGATCTGGCGCCACGTCGACTTGACCCGACCGGCGTCCTCCACCCAGGTGTGGATGGTGAGCTCCTGTCCGTATCGAGCGGCCGCGAGGAAGCGGGCCGCGATCTCGACGACCACCAGTTGGAAGCCCCCTCCCTTCAGCTTGTCGAGACCCCAGCCCATCTCCGTGAGGAACTCGATTCGCGCAGTCTCGAAGTAGGAGAAGTAGTTGGTGTGATTGACGTGGTCGTAGGGATCGAGCTCGTAGAAACGGACCCTGATGCTGGTTTGGTGGACATCGCGGTCCAGGGGGACTTCGACAGGCAACCTCTCTCCTCAGGGCGGGGAAGGTCAACGCTACCCTCGCCCGAATGAAGGCCTGGCAGTTGGAAGACACCAACGGAATCGACTCGTATGTGCTCAACGACGTGCCCGAGCCGGAGCCGGGGCCAGGCGAGGTGAGGGTGGTCGTCAGGTACTCGGGTCTGAACCACCTCGACATCTGGGTGGCGATGGGTCTTCCCGCACCGAGTCACCTGCCCCACACGACCGGAGCAGATGCAGCCGGGGTCATCGACGCGCTCGGCGAGGGTGTGGCCGGCTATGAAGTCGGTGACGAGGTGATCATCGACCCGTCCATGTCATGCGGGCGATGCGATCGCTGCCGGAACGACGACATCGTTTACTGCGCCGAGTTCGGGATACTCGGGGAGCACCATTCGGGGACGTTCACCGAGAAGGTGGTGGTGCCTGCCATCAATGTCACGCCAAAGCCGTTCGCAGTGGACTGGGAAGTCGCGGGCTCGTTCGGGCTGGCCGGCGTCACCGCCCTGCGCATGCTGGAGAAGGCAGACCTGAAACATGGTCAGACCGTCCTGGTCGTCGGGGTCGGGGGCGGGGTGTCCGCATCGGCGATGTCCCTGGCCCAGGCCTTTGGCGCCGACGTCTATGTCACCTCTCGCTCCCCGGAAAAGATCGACCAGGCCGTCGCCGCGGGAGCGGTGGCGGGATTCGACTCGAGCGGGGAGTTCGGCAGGGAGATGGCTGCATTGGGTGGCGCCGATCTCGTCGTGGACAACGTGGGGCCGGCCACCCTGAGACAATCGATG
>JBAPYG010000085.1:0-3208 GCA_049284615.1 Acidimicrobiia bacterium | reverse complement strand
GCAACAGATGCCCCTCGCTCATCACCCCGATGCGGTCGGACATCGTGAGCGCCTCTTCCTGGTCATGGGTCACGTACACGAACGTGATGCCGACCCGGGACTGGAGGTCCTTCAGCTCGTACTGCATGTTCTGACGGAGCTTGAGGTCGAGTGCCCCCAGGGGCTCGTCGAGGAGCAGCACCTCCGGCTCGTTGACGAGGGCGCGGGCCAGGGCCACTCTCTGCTGCATCCCGCCCGAGAGCTGACTCGGCTTGGCGTCGGCGCGTTTGGCCAGCTGGACCTGATCGAGGACACGACGGACCCGGGTGTCGACCTCGGAGCCTGTCACCTTCTTCATCTCGAGACCGAAGGCGACGTTGTCGTAGACGGTCATGTGCGGAAACAGGGCATACGACTGGAACACCGTGTTCACCGGGCGCTCGTTCGGCGGTCTCAGGCCCATCTCGGCGCCGTGGATACGCACACTTCCCTGGGTGGGGAACTCGAAACCGGCGATCATGCGGAGGGTGGTGGTCTTGCCACATCCCGACGGCCCGAGGAGTGAGAAGAACTCCCCGTCGTCGATCGTCAGGTCGAGGTCGTCGACCGCGATGACGTCATCACCGAACCGCTTCGTAACACCGACGAGCTCGACTGCTTCGTTACTCATCACGCATTCTCGTAGACAACCTCTCCACCGACGACCGTGGCCATCACCTCGGCCTCTCGCAACGGCCCGTCCCGCAACGGATCCCGGTCCAGCACGGCGAGGTCGGCGAGCATACCCACGGCGATCCGGCCCGAGCCGGCCTCGGCGTGGTTGATGTACGCCGAGCCTGCTGTGAATGCGGTCAGGGCCTCGATCGGGGAGATCGCCTCAACGACGCCCAAGGGCCGGCCCGAGGAACAAGTGCGGGTGACCGCGACTTCGATCTCCGCCATGACGTTGCAGGTCGATACGCCCCAGTCGCTTCCCATCCCCATCCGTGACCCGGCGCGCAACAGCGAAGCGAACGGATACTGCCACCCAGACCGCTGCTCGCCGATGAAAGGCCTGGTCAGCTCGACCTGATACTCGTCGTTGCACGCCCACAAAGGCTGGGCATTGGCCACCACGTCGAGAGCCGCGAAGCGGCCGATGTCGTCGGGGTGGACCACCTGGATGTGGGCGATGTGGTGACGATTGTCGTTGCGGCCGTTGCGTTGTCGCGCCGTCTCCACCGAGTCGAGTGCGGAGCGAACGGCGCCGTCGCCGATGGCGTGGAAGTGACATTGGAAGCCCAGGGCGTCCAGCCGTGTCACTATCTCCCCCAGGTCACCAGGGTCGATGAAGTCGATCCCCCGGTTGCCCGTCGGGCGGCCCTCACCGTCGAGGAAGGGCTCGAGCATCGAGGCGGTGAAGTTCTCGACGACTCCGTCGAGCATCAGCTTCACCGACGTCGGGGCGAACCCGGGAGCGGCCCGGCGCCGTCTATCGACCAGTTCGTCGACTTGCTCGAGGCCGAGATGCCGGCTCCACCACATCGCCCCGACCACTCTCCCAGTGAGACGCCCCTCCTCTGTCAGTCGAAGGTACGCCTGATGAATGTCGGAGTCGACGATGGCGTCCTGCCAGCCGGTTATCCCGAAACGGTGCAGCTCCTCCTGTCCGCGCAACAGCCCGGCCGTGAGATCGGACACGGTGTCGGGAGGCGCGTGTCGCTCGACGAGCTTGGTCGCTCCCTCGTGGAGGGTGCCCTGCGGTGACCCGTCGGAGAGTCGCTCGATGCGGCCGTCGATGGGATCCGGAGTGCTCATGTCGATCCCGGCGATGGCGAGCGCCCGGCTGTTCGCCCACGACCCGTGACCGTCGGTGTTGGTGATGAGGGCCGGTCGATGGGGCACGACTTCGTCGAGCAGCTCCTTGGGAGGGCACCCGTTCGCGAACCACGACTGGGGCCATCCCGCTCCGATGATCCAGGGCAGATCTGGGTTGGCAGTGGAGTACTCGGCGATGCGCGCCAATGCCGCCTCGGCATCGGAGCACCCGTCGAAGTGACATCGCAGCTTGTCGAGCCCGCTGGACGCGGGGTGCACGTGAGCGTCGATGAAACCGGGCGTCGCCAGCCCGCCGGCGAGGTCGATGACCCGGGTCGTCGACCCGATCATCGTCTCCGCCTCCTCGCCCAGGGCCACGATCCGATCGCCGCTGCTGGCAACGGCGCTGACAAAGGCATCGTCCTGCCGGGCCGTGAAGATACGGCCGCCTCGAATCACGAGATCTGCGTTCATCGTGGGAGTATGCCGTGCGGTGTGAGCCTCAGGGTGTGGGTCGCGTCACTCTCGGTCGTCGGGGAGAATCCGATCGCCAGGTAGAAGTCGGGTGATCCCAAGGGGCTGACGCGAAGCCGCACGCGGGCGAAATGCCCCCGCGCCCGGTCGACGAGAGCCCCGACCAGCTCCCGACCCACACCACGCCCCCGATACCCGGGCTCAATGTAGACGTGACGGATCCGCCCCACGGAAGGATCGTCGAGATAGGGGTCCCGATTCAGCCCTCCGACGCCGACGAGGCGGGATGGCGAGATCACTCCCAACAACACCTCATCGGGCTGGTCGAAACGGTTGGACCCGTCGCCCCAGTCGTCGATGAGACGTCGCACGAAGTCCATCTCCTCGCCTTCTGCCACCCGGGCGAGCCGCTCGACATCGTCAGGAAGGCTCACCATGGGAACGACCTCGACTTGTGCCACCATGGGCAGAGGGTATGCCAGAGATGAATCGGGTCGTCGTGGTCGGAAGCAGCGGGTCGGGCAAGACCACGATCGCACGGAAGATCCATCAGCTGGCGAACCTCCCCCTCCTCGAGATGGATGCGGTCATGCATGAGAGAGGCTGGAACGCCACGCCCGACGAAGAGTTCCTGACCAGGCTCTCCGAGTTCGCCCGCCAGAATCGGTGGGTCATGGATGGGAACTACACCAGTCACGGCGTCACCGAGGCGATTTGGCCCCGCGCCGACACCTTCGTCTGGAGCGATCCCCCAAAGCCGGTGGTGATGAGACGCGTCGTCGGGCGCACGCTGCGTCGGGTCGTCACCCGCGAGGAGTTGTGGGAGGGAGGGCTCCGGGAGCCCCTTTCGAATCTCTCCAAGACCGACGCCCATCAGAACATCATCGTGTGGGCCTGGACGCGCTACGACCACGTTCGGTCCAAATACGAGACGGCGAGCATCGATGGCTCATGGGAC
>JBAPYG010000084.1:0-10766 GCA_049284615.1 Acidimicrobiia bacterium | reverse complement strand
CCCTGCGGGCCCGCCGGACCCGCCGGACCCTGGTCACCCTGCGGGCCTGCCGGACCCTGAAGACCTTGCTCGCCTTGGGGCCCTGCCGGGCCTTGTTCCCCGACGATCTTGCCGACTACCTGATTGTCGTAACGATGGAGGACCGCCGTGAGCTGTCCTCGGGTCATGAAGTCCTCGGGCCCGAAGTTCCCGTCACCGTATCCGAACACGATCCCGTTGTCCTTGGCCCACGAGATGTCGCTGGCAAATGTGTGAGTCTCAGGTACGTCATCGAAAATCGCCGCATACAGCGTGGCTGATGCCATCGGCGCAACCGCCATCGCGGCCACCACCCCGAGAGAAATAGCAATGCGTCGTCTCATGATTCAGATCTCCTTGCTTGGAACACGAATGTCGTTCCCAGCTCCGATGAATCGGCGCCCAGACGCCCGACTTGACCAATCCCTGGGACGCGTCCCGGCCAATGGGTCGAGACCGCATCATTCGGTGTAGGTTCCTCCGGAGATCCTGGATTGGCTGGAGGTGCGAGGCTCATGTCGAGGAAGATCGTCCGAACTGCTGCCGTGACAGGGGTGCTCGTCGTTGCGTTGGCGACGCCAGGGGCGGCCATCACCAACGGTGTCGTCGACGGAGATGCCCATCCCGCGGTCGGCGGTCTCGTGGCAGAAGAGGCCTACTCAGACGGGACCTGGCTCTATTGCTCCGGGACGCTGATCGCTCCGACCGTCTTTCTCACCGCCGCGCACTGTGGCGACGACGGCGAGGCGGTGACTGTCACCTTCGACAGCGACTACGAGGACGGTGACATGACATACGAAGGTGTGTTCCATGCCGACCCAGACTTCACCCACGCGCAGTCGGACACTCACGACATCGCCGTGGTCGTGCTGGACAATGCGGTGTCGGGGATCACCCCGGCGCAACTACCAGAAGCCGGAGTTCTCTCCGGGCTCGAGCGCGGCCAAGCATTCACGTCGGTGGGCTACGGCGCTTTCGACGTCGTTAATGGTCCTGGTGGGAAAGCGTTCCTCTACAACGATGTCAGGATGCGCTCGGTTGGGAGTCTCCTCACCCAGAACAAGGCCTGGCTCCGCATCTCGATGAATCCTGCCAGGGGGGATGGCGGGACCTGTTATGGCGACTCCGGCGGGCCCAATTTCGTCGGGAGCACCGATGTGATCGGAGCGACGACCATCACCGGTGATGCCGTATGCCGGGCCACCAACGTCGTCTACCGCTTGGACACGGTCTCGGCACGAGGCTTTCTCTCTCAGTACGTAGCCGTTCCCTAGAAACAGCAGCATCGATCCTCCGCTCGCCGGCGCCGAATTTGGCAGGCGAGCGGGGAAATCGCGTTGCCCGCGGGTCCAACCGCACTCGCTGGCCGTGAGCGAACGTTTCGCTTGGCCGACCGGTGGGTACGAGACCTCCTTCACGGGGCACATCGATAGGTCGTCATGAGTTTTCTCATCCGATCGCCGTGCCGTCTCCGAATCACTTGTAGACGGGCCCCATAACCCACCCTCAAGGAGGAATCGAGAGAATGCGTAAGTTCTTTACCCTCGTCCTGGCCGCCATGACTGCTGTGGCCGCCATGGGCGCGACGACGGCGGCAGCCGCCGAGGTGTCGTCGAGTCTGGTCAGCATCGTGCACGGGATACCCGATGCCGATGTAGACGTATATGTCAACGACCAACTGTTCCTGGAAGACTTCGAGCCCGAATCGATCGCGGGCCCGGTAGTCCTTCCTGCTGACACCTACGACATAGCCATCTTCGCTGCAGGCGCCGACCCCGACTCGGACGCTCCGGTGATCGACGCTTCCGGGGTCGCAGTCCCTGCAGGAGTGAACGCCGCGGTGGTCGCACACCTCGACGCGGATGGGAATCCGACAGCCAGCGTCTTCGCCAACGACATGAGCGAGATCGACGACGGAGAAGCCCGGTTGACGATCCGTCACACCGCGGAGGCTCCTGAAGTCGACGTCTATGCCGATGCCAGCATCGAGCTGACACCGGGCACGTTCGTGAACGGAGATGAGTCTGTCATCGATGTCCCCGCCGGCACCTACGATGTCACGGTGACTGCACCCGGTGATGCGAGCACGGTTCTCGCACCGCTCGGTGACGTGACTCTGGTCGAGGGCATCAACACGATCGTTTACGCGATCGGCACTTACCCCGACACCTTCACCGTGGTCGTGGACTCCGTCCTCGGGCTCGGACCGGATGGAATCTTCACCGACGACAACACGAGTGTCCATGAGACCAACATCGACCAGATCGCACGTCTCGGAATCACTCGAGGCTGCAACCCGCCCGACAACACAGAGTTCTGCCCGGAGCGGGATCTGACTCGCGGTGAGATGGCGGCCTTCATCGTGAGGACGCTGAATCTCCCGGACACCGACACCGACTATTTCGTCGACGATGACGGGACCACTTTCGAGAACGACATCAATCGACTGGCCGAGGCCGGTATCACCAAGGGGTGCAACCCCCCGGACAACGACCAGTACTGCCCCGACGATGAGCTCAGCCGTGGTGAGATGGCTGCCTTCCTGAACCGTGCGTTCGACTTCGACGCCGGCACGGGAGACACCTTCACCGACGATGATGGCTCGACCTTCGAGGCTGACATCGAGGCCATCGCCGCCGCAGGTGTGACGGCTGGCTGCAACCCGCCGACGAACGACCAGTACTGCCCATCCCGGACTCTGATCAGAGCGGAGATGGCGACCTTCCTGGCCCGAGCGCTCGGCATCGGAAGCTGAGTCGACAGCCGTAGACCAAGCAAGAGGGCGGCCCTTCGAGGGCCGCCCTCTTTGCTTGTCAGCTCCTATGAGTTTCGAGTCGCGCTCGTCTCTACTTCTCCTTCTCCGTCTTCTCCGCGTCGTCCGAGTGCTTGTAGCAGACCTCGAGATGACGGTTCTCGTCGATCGACCAACGTGTAGCCACCGCGGGACTGGTGCAGCCGATGATCTCGCACATCGATGCCGCGGACGGATTGCTCTGTGAGTCGCTCATGGGCCCAAGCTACATGGCGACGAGCCAGGCCGACCCCGAAACCTGGCACCGTCTCCTAGTAGGCGACCCAGCCCTCGTCGGCGTAGACGCTGACACGGGTTGCGCCTGCTTGATCGAGCAGATCGGACACCGTGGCGACGGCAGTCTCTTCGACGTTCACCGATACCAGCGTGTCACCCTCGGAGACCCGCTCCCGGTAGTGCCGGGAAGTCTCGTGATCCGCATGCTCGTGATCTTCGACCGCGCCGAAGATCGCCCCGGCGGCACCGCCGAGGACCGCTCCGCCCGCGGCGCCGACAGCAGTGCTGCCCAACACGCCGGCGAGAGTCCCTGCGGCGAGGAACGGGCCGACTCCCGGAATCAGCACCAGTCCGGCGGATGCCAGCAACGCTGCCCCCGCACCTACGGCTGCCCCCCCGATCGCGCCTCCCGCTGCACCCTTGCCTGCTTCTTCGGCCACCTCGTGTTCTTCGTCATATCCGTGATCCTCGAAGTAACCCTCGTCAGTGACGATGTCGCCACTCTCGTCGCGGTGTCTGTCGACATATCCGAGATTGCCGGCGTCGTAACCCCGCGACGTCAACTCGGCGATCGCCCTCTCGGCGTCGCTTCGACTCGCAAAGAGCCCTACTACCTCACTCATACTTCCTCCATCTGTTGGGGGGGCACTGGTACCCCGATCTATCGATGGAGAAACGACGGGGGCTACTCGCCCCAATCACCGAGATCGAGGCTGTTGATGTCGAGCTCGCCTGTCTCGTGCTTCCAACACACCTCGATCTCGCGCGTGGTCTCCGGCCCGGTTGTTATCCGGCGGGTATGGGTCGCTGGATCGGTGCAGCCTTCCACGACGCAAAACGAGCGAGCCGCGATGGGTTCGTCGGACATGGCCCGATGTTACGTCCTGTCTGATCACCGGTGGGGCACTAACTTCGAGTGCGATGACTGAGCGACTCGACACCTGGATGGACAACTACGTACTGGCATGGAGCAGCAACGACACCGACCACATAAGGGCCATCTTCACCGACGATGCGGTGTACGACCCACAGACCGCCGACGGTGAATGGGAGGGCATCGACGAGATAGTGGAGCGGTGGCAAGAGATCGACGACGTCGAAGACAACTGGGACTTCGAATGGCGCCCCGTCGTCGAGACCGACGATCTGGCCGTGATCAAGGGGAGGACCAATTACTTCGATCCACCAATGAGCTACCGGAATCTGTTCGTGATCCGATTTGCCGACGACGGGCGTTGCTACGACTTCACGGAGTGGTACATCGAGGAAGATGCCGAGTGACCACCGCTTTCGTCCTGGGTGGTGGGGGACGCTTGGGAGCCGTCGAGGTGGGAATGGTGCAGGCCCTCGATGAAGCCGGGATCACCCCGGACGTCATACTTGGCACGTCGATAGGGGCCTTCAACGGTGCCGTGATTGCCGACTATCCGGGTAGGGAGGGAGTGGAGCGTCTCTCCGGCTTCTGGGAGGAGGTCACCGGAGTCGATCTCTTCCAGAGCAGCTTGTTCGACAGGGCCAAGCGAATCGCAGCCATGATGCCCTCGATACACGAGACGGACGAGTTGCGTCGTCTGGTCGAGAAGGCGATCCATCCCGACACGAGGATCGAAGACCTGGATGTCCCATTTCAGTGCGTCGCCGCATCGATAGAGCAGTCGAGAGAGCACTGGTTCCAGAGTGGCCCCCTGGTGGAGGCCGTGCTCGCCTCTTCGGCAGTCCCCGCCCTGTTCCCCCCGGTGGAGGTGGACGGTGAGCACTTCTACGACGGTGGCCTGGTCGACTCCGTACCTCTCGCCCGAGCGGTTCAACTCGGGGCCGATGTCGTGTATGTGCTACAGGTCGGTCGAATCGAGTCACCGTTGCGGCCCCCGGAACGTCTGTACGAGGCCGCGTTGATCTCTTTCGAGATCGCTCGCCGCCACCGCTTCGCCACCACCATGCAGAACCTTCCGGAGGGAGTCGAGGTCCACCTCCTCCCGACCGGCAGCCCGGTCGCCTGGGACGACCGAAGACAACTCAAGTGGAAGGACACGGGTGGCATCGAGGATCGGATCAAGGGCGCCTACGAGGCGACGACCCACTACCTGGGCATCGGGTGAGCCCACCCCCGAGAGTGATCCGGCGGCTGGTGATCGCCCCGGCTCTCGTCATCGGCGTGCTGGCCGCCGCAGTCACACTGCCGATCGTCGTGATCGGTGCCGCATTCGTCTCCCGGTACGTGCCCGGCAAATGGCGGCCTCTCCGCATCGTCTGGTTCCTTTTCCTCTACATGCTGGTCGAGGCGACCACCCTCACGATGATGTTCTCGCTCTGGCTGATCGCCGGGCTCGGTTGGCGTCTCCGGTCGGCAGCATTCCAGGACGCCCACTACGTCCTGATGGGGTGGGCCATGCGTCGAATCGTCGCTTCGGCCAAATTCACCTTCAAGCTCAACATCATCAGGGAGGGCTCTCCGCCCACCTCCCGCGCGAGGAGATCTAGTCGACGGCCGATCATGGTCCTGAGCCGTCATGCCGGGCCGGGAGATTCGATTCTGTTGATGGACGCGCTGGCCAACGGATTCCACAGACAGCCCCGTATCGTGATGAAGGCGTTCCTTCAGTGGGACCCGATGATCGATGTCATGCTGAATCGCCTGCCATCGGCTTTCGTCACGGGTGGCAAGGAGGGCCGGGACGAGCTGCTGTCGACGATAGAGGCGATGGCCAGCACGATGGACGCCGACGACGCCTTCGTCATCTTCCCCGAGGGTGCCAACTACACGGAGAAACGCGCCAAGCGATCGATCGAGAAGCTGAGGGAGATGGGACGCCCCGACCTCGCGGAGCGCGCCGAGGAGCTCGAGAACACGTTGCCGCCACGATCCACGGGCGTCATGACGGCGCTCGCGGTCGCGCCCCCCGGCACAGACGTCGTCTTCGTGGGGCATGCCGGCCTGGAGACATTCGTCACCCCGGGAGACATCTGGAGGGGCATCCCGACCGACACCAATGTCGTGGCCCGCGTGTGGTATGTCCCGGCGCAGGAGATCCCGGCCGCCGAGGACCAGGAGACCTGGTTGTTCGACATCTGGACCGAGATCGACGAGTGGATCACGGCCCGTCTCATCGACACCGAAGAGCCATTCGACGACCCAACCGCGTACTGATCAGCCGTGAGCTCGCACCCGCCGCCCCTTGTCGGGCCGCTAAGCCTGACTCCCCGAAGCGGTGAGCCACGCCGGGCGTCGCTCTTCGTAAGCGGAGATCGCCTCGGATTCCTCGAGGGTCATTCCAATGGGATCGAGACCCTTGATGAGGCGTTCCTTGGGACCGGAGTCGAATTCGAACTCGACGGCGAAGTCGCCGACCTGTACCAGCTGGGTCTCCAGATCGATCTCGACCACGGCGCCGGGGCTCTGGGCGAGGTCCTGTAGCTGAGAGACGATCTCTTCGGGCAGCTCGATCGTCAAGAGCCCTACGTTGACCGAGTTGTTGCGGAAGATGTCGCCGAAGGACGGGGCGATCACCGCATCGAAGCCCCAATCCTGAATCGCCCAGACGGCGTGCTCGCGGGACGATCCACAGCCGAAGTTCCGCCCGGCTATCAGCACCTTCGCCCCCCGACGGTCGGGATCGTTGGTGAAGAAGTCCGAGCTGGGCTGTCCGTCCTCGGTGCTGGCCCAGTCGTAGAAAAGAAAGTCGCCATACCCGGTTCGCTCGGTTCTGGTGAGGAACTGCTTCGGGATGATCTGGTCGGTGTCGACGTCAGCCTGGGGGAGGGGGACCATGGTTCCCGACACCTTCGACACCGGTCTCATCTCCAGTCCCTCACGTCAACGAGATGCCCGGCCACCGCCGCGGCGGCCGCCATGGCCGGGCTGAGGAGATGGGTGCGGGCACCCCGGCCCTGACGTCCCTCGAAGTTCCTGTTCGAGGTGGAAGCGCATCGTTCCCCGGAAGGGATGACGTCGTCGTTCATGGCGAGACAACTCGAGCATCCGGCCTCTCGCCAGGAGAAGCCGGCCGATTCGAAGATTGCGGCGAGACCTTCGCTTTCGGCTTGCGCCTTCACCTTCATAGATCCCGGAACGACCACGGCGTTGACTCCGTCGGCGACCTTCCTCCCATCGACGACCCTGGCGGCATTGCGGAGATCCTCGATGCGACCATTGGTGCAAGATCCCACGAAGACGTGCTGTATGGGGATCTCGGTGAATGGGGTGCCCGGCTTCAGGGCCATGTACTGGAGCGCACGCACCACGGAGTCCTTCTCGATGGGGTCGCTGATCGTCTCCGGGTCGGGCACCGAGGAGGTGATGGGTGCGGTCTGGCCCGGATTGATCCCCCAACTCACGTGAGGGACGAGGGCTGCGGCGTCGATGTGATGCGTCGTATCAAAGCGCGCCCCATCATCGGTGACCAATGAGGACCAGTATTCGACCGCGGCTTCCCAATCGGCCCCCTTGGGAGCTTGGGGACGCCCCTCCACATATTCGAATGTGGTCTGATCAGGTGCGATCATCCCGGCCCGGGCTCCCCCCTCGATGGACATGTTGCAGACGGTCATCCGCTCCTCCATCGAAAGGGCTGAGATCGCCTCGCCCCGGTATTCGATCACGTGGCCCTGCCCCCCTCCCACACCGAGTTGGGCGATCATGCCGAGGATCATGTCCTTTGCCGTGACGCCGTCGGGAAGGGGCCCATCGAATTCGACCGCCATGGTCTGCGGCTTCTTCTGCCACAGTGTCTGGGTGGCGAGGACATGCTCGACTTCAGACGTCCCGATCCCAAAAGCGAGAGCACCGAAGGCCCCATGAGTCGATGTGTGGCTGTCGCCACACACGATCACCTTGCCCGGTTGGGTGTACCCGTTCTCCGGGCCGACGACGTGGACGATTCCTTGCCGCGGGTCGTCGAGGCCGAAGTAGGTTATGCCGTGATCCTGGGTGTTCCTCTCGAGAGTGTCGACCTGCTTCTTCGATTGCGGGTCTCGTATGCCGAGGGCGCGGCCCTGGGTCGGGATGGCGTGGTCTACCGTCGCCAGCGTGAGATCGGGTCGTCTGACCTTGCGGCCTGCAAGCTCGAGACCCGCGAATGCCTGGGGCGAGGTGACTTCGTGGACGAGGTGGAGGTCGACGTAGAGCAGGGCCGGGTCGTCACCGGTGACCACGTGATCGTGCCAGATCTTCTCGAAGAGAGTCCGGGAGCTCAAACGGGCACCTCCACCCCGTCTGAGACCAAGGCGGCCACGCGATCACCAACATCGGTGGTGGTGGTACCCATTTCACCTGCACGCAGCGACGGCAGTGCCCCGGCGACGGAGGCGACAGCCACCTCGATCGCACTCGCGGCTTCCGTCTCGCCGAGCTCACGAAGCATCATGGCGCCGGCGCCGATGGCGGCGAGAGGATTTATCTTCCCGGTTCTCTCGAAGCCGGGTGCGGTGCCTCCGATCGGCTCGAACATCGACACCCCTTCCGGGTTCACGTTTGCCCCAGAGGCGATGCCGAGACCACCCTGGATCGCGGCCGCCAGGTCGGTGATTATGTCGCCGAACATGTTGTCGGTGATTATCACGTCGAATCGACCTGGATCCTCGACCATCCACAGACAAGCCGCATCGACATGGGCGTATGCGGTCTCCACGTCGGGGTAGTCGACGGCGACTTCGTTGAAGACCCGGAGCCAGAGGTCCCACGCATACTTGAGGACGTTGGTCTTGCCACACAAGGTCAGGTGCATGGCAGGCCGGCTCTGGGCGAGGTCGAAGGCGTAGCGGACGCAACGCTCGACGCCGTGTCGGGTGTTGACCGACTCCTGCACCGCCACTTCGAAAGGCGAGCCCTTGGCGGTGAAGCTCCCCTTGTCGACGTAGAGGCCCTCGCTGTTCTCACGAACCACCACGAAGTCGACGTCCTCGGGTGTGACATCGGCGAGTGGAGAACGCACGCCGGGATGCAGTTTGACAGGGCGCAGGTTGATGAACTGTCCCAGTTCTCTCCGCATCCGCAGGAGTATGTCCTGTTCCAGGATGCCCGGGGCGACGTCGGGGTGGCCAACGGCGCCGAACAAGATCGCGTCGGACTCCCTCATCTGGCTCAGGACGTCCCCAGGGAGGGTCTCACCACTCCGCAGGTACCTCTCCCCACCCAGCTCGATGGGGATCAGGTCGAGGTCGAAGCCGTAGCGATCGGCCGCGACCCCGAGGACCTTGACGGCCTCGGCCACGACCTCCGGCCCGGTCCCGTCTCCACCGACGACGGCCAGCCGGTATGAGCTCATCGGAACGTGTCGGCTACGCCCTGGAAGACTTCCATTCCCGACACCACGTCGTCGACGATTGCCTGAAGTCTGTCTCCCGGCACTTCGCCGTTCTGATCGGCCGCGTCCTTGGTTCGTGCGAAGGCTCGCTCGAACGACGATGGTGATGCGAAAGTCACACCCATCTCGTCGAGGGCATGTTGGAATGCCGCTCTCTGCTCACCGTCCTGCATCTTCTTGTCGAGTGTGATTGTCCGTGTCATTGCTTCTCTTTCATTCCTGGATTTCTGTCATCGGAGACACGTCACGGTTGACCTACCACCATCCGTGACACGTCTGAGAGCTTCTTCATGGCGACCCGCCCCGACTTCACAAGGTCGACCACCCCGTAGGGCCGCATGTGGTCGAGGAAAGATCCGAGATGTTCCGGTGTGCCCGCCAGCTCGAACGTGATCGAGTCGGGGGCGAGGTCGATCATTCGGGCGCCGAATAAACCTGCGGTGTCGCCGATCTCCCCTCGGGTCGCAGCATCGCTGGAGATGCGGGCGATCATCACCTCGCTCTCCAGCGCATCAGAGCGGTCGAGCTCGGTCACCTTGATCACGTTGACCAGCTTGTGGAGCTGCTTCTTGAGCTGTTCCATCTCAGGGCCATCGACCACCACTGTGATGTGTGACCTCCCCGGGACATGCGTCGGGCCCACGGCAAGTGAGTGGATGTTGAAGGCCCGATTCGAGAACATGGCCGAGACCCTGGCCAGGACGCCCGGTTTGTCTTCGACGATCACGGAGAGAGTGTGCTGGCTCACAGGTCTTCCGGGCCCACGATGATCGTGTCGTTCGATCCGCCTGCCGGGACCATCGGAAAGCACATCTCGTCTCGATCGGCGACGACCTCGAGGAGCACCGGCCGGTCGTCGATCGCCATCACCTTGTCGATGGCGTTGTCGATCTCACCGGGGTGATCGACCATGAGCCCCACGCATCCCATGGCCTCGGCCAGCTTCGGGTAGTCGGGGACCGTGGTACCCAGGTCGACGGCGGAGAGACGCCCGCCGTAGAACAGGTTCTGCCACTGCTTCACCATTCCGTAACCACCGTTGTTGAACACGACCACTTTGACGGGGATGTCTTCCGTGGCGGCGGTTATCAACTCCTGGAACGTCATCTGGAAGCAGCCGTCGCCGTCGAGGGCGATGACGGCCCGGTCGGGTCGGGCCGCTTTGGCGCCGATGGCGGCAGGCACGGCGAAGCCCATCGTGCCCAGACCGCCAGAGTTGATCCACGTGCCCGGCGTGCGAAACCCCCAGAACTGAGAAGCCCACATCTGATGTTGTCCGACACCGGACGCGATGATGGCGTCGCCGCCGGTGAGCGCGTGGAGACGCTCGATGAAATGCTGGGTCTTGATCGGGCCGTCTTCGGGTTGGTCGTAGCTGAGAGGCTTGTCCCGCTGCCACTCGGCGAGCTGTGCTAACC
>JBAPYG010000083.1:0-13038 GCA_049284615.1 Acidimicrobiia bacterium | reverse complement strand
GGCGATATCCGGTGTCATCGCTGTTTGGTGTGCAATGAGACCGCGGCCGATTTGTGTGTAGCTGTTGCAGGCACCGGGCCGACCGTAGGGGTCGATCGGCGCTCTGCCAGGGGCTTTGCTGTTCCGCGCTGACTTGGCCTCATGTGAAGGACGCGCTTCGCATGTCTTCCCACATGAGCAATTGCTGCCGAACTGTTGGTTCGAGGCTCAACCCGGCATGGGAAACGTCTTCATCCGTGTGGATCCCGCCAATCTCGGCCTTCGATGCCAGCCAATGCGGCCAGCCGTGCGCCTCCGTCGGATTCGACGATGGTCACAGTGGTCTCGATAGCCTTGCTGATAGAAGTGGGTCGATGATGTTGATAAAGGCGAAATCAACGAGCTTCCTGGACTCCGGCGCGATCTGCACCATGAACTCGTTGTCGGGAAGGCCGAGGATCATGTACTCCACCCGGCCGATGCTCATTGTCTGACCTCCTTCAGGCTGACGCTCGGCCATCCGCAGAACGCATCTCCAAGCGAGCTTTAGAAGAACCATCCCGAATGGGCGATGGCTTCGTCGATCGCCAGGCCTACCTTCACCGGTGGGTCGAGCACCTGGATCTTCCCGCCTGCGGAACCCGCTGAATCGACCTGAAAGACTGGGGCCCCAAGTGACTTTCGAAATGTGGATGGAGCGAGCCGTTCAGACATTCGAGATTGTCGGCGTCGCAATCCTGGCGCTCGGATCCATCCTCGCAATGCTCGGAGCAGCGAGAAGCATGTTCCGAGGAGAACAGTCCACGGCGTATGAGCAGGCTCGGCGCAACATCGGCCGCTCAATCCTGCTCGGACTCGAAGTCCTCATCATTGCTGACATAGTGCAGACGATCACGATTGACCCTTCCATGGAGAGCGCAGCAACGCTTGGGATCATCGTGCTAGTGCGCACGTTCCTCAGCTTCTCACTAGAGATCGAGCTCGACGGTGTCGTCCCTTGGCATAAGAGACGTAACCGACCGCAGCCCCCGGATAGCAACGGACAGGAACGATCTACGGCTTAGAGATCTTCGGGGCTCTGTTTCGCACTCGCAGCAAGCCGATGTCTTCTGGGAGTAGATGCTGTCATTCGTACAGCAGTTCCTCTGGCTGGCCCGGATGGTGTACAAGACCCTTGCGACTCTCGGGGGCTGACCCGCGCGATACCGGGACCGCCCCAATCTGAATGCCACCCAACTAGGTCTTGGGGAACGGTGACCCCCTTCGTTGGGTATGAGGTGCGATGAATACGAGCTCGCTAATCAGAGTGGGACACCACCGTCCTCGATTGAAGGACCGGTCTGGGACAGAGGAACTGCTTGAGGAGCTAAAACGCCATGACCGGGTCAGTTCTTTCACGTCGACGTTGATAGGCAGCTTCCGTGTCAACATGCGTCGTTGAAGTTGTGCAAGATCCGAGGGAACAACAAGGGCTCCCGAACCGAGCTGATGGCTACAACATGGCTACACATGAACTCATGTTCGGAATCGCGCGGAGGCCAAGTCCTCGATCCTGCCTAGGAAAAAGGGGCTCCGCGGGTAGGACTCGAACCTACAACCAATGGATTAACAGTCCACTGCTCTGCCAATTGAGCTACCGCGGATCGCTCGGGTCGGGCGAGGGGTCAGGTTACCAATGCCCTCCTCGTACTCCCACTCACCGGATAGGAGTGCACAGGGTCTCGGAATCCGCCCCTTCTTGCTATAGCAACGCTTCAGACGTCTTCCAGGAAGCCCTGGAGCCGGCCGGACTTGTCGGGGTGACGAAGTTTGGCGAGGGCTTTGGTCTCCAGCTGGCGGATCCGCTCGCGAGTCACGTTGAAGTGGACGCCCACCTCCTCGAGGGTGCGCGGCTTGCCATCGGCCAATCCGAAACGCATAACGAGCACCTGACGCTCACGCTCACTGAGCCCCTCGAGGGCCTGGGCGAGCTGCATTTGCAGCGCGGTGAAGGCAGCCACATCCGCCGGCATCTCAGAATCCATGTCCTCGACCAGGTCGCCGAGGGTGCCGTCCTCGTCCTCGCCGACCGGCGTCTCCAGCGACACCGTGTCCTGGGCGATGCGGCGCAGCTCTACGACACGCTCCACCGGGAGGTCGAGCTCGGTCGCCAGTTCCTCGACACTCGGCGGCTGACCCCTCATCTGGGTCATCTCGCGTTGGAGACGGGTGAGCTTGTTGACCGAGTCGAGCACATGGATCGGCATGCGAATGGTCCGCCCCTGGTCGGCGATCGCCCGCGAGATCGACTGTCGAATCCACCAGGTGGCATACGTGGAGAACTTGAATCCGCGCCGGTAATCGAATCTCTCCACGGCTCGCATCAGCCCGACGTTCCCCTCCTGAATCAGGTCGAGCAGAGCCATGCCCCGCCCCACGTAGCGGCGGGCCAGGGACACGACGAGCCGCAGATTGGAGTTGACGAGCTGATCATGCGCCGACTTGGCCACCGACACCTGGTGGTGGAGCATCGCCCGGTCCTCGGTTCGAAGCGGGCCGTCGGCGTTCAGTCTCTCCTCGGCCTTCACTCCAGCTTCGAGTTGCATCGCCAGCTCGACCTCTTGCTGAGCAGTGAGGAGCGGATACCGGCCGAGATCGTTGAGATAGAGACGCACCGGGTCGGATACCGAGATCGAGGAGACTTCGATGGACTCCTCGACGACCCCCGGGCCCTCCTCCATCAGCTTGATGCCTTTGAGCCTCAGCTCGTCGGCGACCTTTTCGAAGGCCTCTCCGGGGGCCTCGATGTCTTCGAGCTCCTGCTGCACCTCGGCCATGGTGAGAAAGCCCCGATGGTTGCCCCGCTTTGTCAAAGCGGCTGTCGCTGTGGTGAGTGAGACTTCTGTCATGTTCCCAGGGAGCGCTTCTCCTCCTCTAAAGCTACTCGCTGGCGAAGCCTGTCTAAACCCCCTTCCCTTCGAGACGCCCGACGCATCCGGCGCGACGGAAAGAGTCCTTCGAAGCGAAGTTCATCACAGTTCTCCAGCCCGGAGCTGGTCGTCACGTGCCCAGGGAGCGCTTCTCCTGTTGTAGCGCGGTCAGGCGGCGGAGTCTCTCCGAGTAGCTGTCCGATTCCTCGACCATCGTGGCGAGCTGGGCCTCCAAGTCGTCGATCTCGACGTCGAGGCGGCGAAGTCGCACTCTGGTCATCATGTCGGACCAGCCGGGCAGGGGACGGCTGTCGAGACTCAGTCTTCGCACCAGGGCCTGCAGCTCCGGGTCGCTGACCTTGGTCGGGTCTACCGGCGTGCCCGGTGCCAGCGTTTCGAGCTGACCGGCCACGGCGACGAAGGCGGAGCGCAGCCGGACATCGTGGAAGTCCGTCGCCGACACCTCCATACCAGCCGGATTGCTCAGCACCACCCGGAACAGCTCGACCTCGGCACGGTCGAGCGGGCGATCGTCTTGAGCCGCCGCCACCGGACGCTGTCGCTCGCCGCCCCCCACGGCGGCTTCGGCCACTGTCAAATCGACGCCGACCAGGCGGGCCACGAATCGCGTGTACTCACGGCGGGCGATCGGGTCACTCACCCTCCGCACCTGGGCCGCGGCGGCATGAAGCGCCCGCGCCCGCCCTTCGGGCCCGGTCAGGTCGTGTCGGCCCACCTCGCTCTCGATGCGATGCTCGAGGAGGGGGCGCGCCGTCTCAACGGCTTTCGCCAGCTCATCGCCACGACCCTCCTGATAGAGGTCGGCGGGATCGAGCCCGTCGGGCATGACGGCGACACGAACATCGAGATCGAGCCGAAACGGCGACTCGAGGTCGTCGCTGCGAAGGGCCGCCTTGGAGCCGGCTTCGTCCGAGTCGAAGGCCAGCACCACCCGGTCGGTGAACCGGCGCAACAGGTCGAAGTGGCCGTCGCCGAGGGCGGTGCCGCAGGTGGCCACCGCAGTGGTCACGCCGGCCTGGTGCATTGCGATCACATCGGTGTAGCCCTCGACGATCACCGCCGGCGTGTTTTCTTCCATCGTCCGACGCGCTCGATCCAGGCCAAAGAGCACCCGGGACTTCTGATAGACGGGTGAGTCGGCAGAGTTCACGTACTTGGCGTCCGGGTTGTTGGTCCTGTCGCGGTCGATCTCGTCGACGCGTCGACCACCGAACCCGATGGGGTCTCCCCTGAGGTCGTGGATCGGGAACATCAACCGGCCTCGGAAGAAGTCGTAGATCCCGTGTCGGCCCTTACGCCCCAGTCCCGCGTCGAGCACCGCTCGTTCGTCCACGCCCCCTGTGCGCAAGCTCTTGGCGAGAGTGTCCCAGTCTGTCCCGGCGAAGCCCAGTCTCCACTCGTCGATCAGGTCGACGTCATAACCCCGGTATCTCAGATACGAGCGCGCCGGCCCGGCGTCGGGTGCCGTTTTCAGACGCTGGTGGTAGATGTCGACGGCACGACGAAGGGTCTCGATGGCGGCGGCCCGGCGACCCCTGATACGAGCCTCCGCAGGGTCGCGAACCAGGGTGATACCGGCCTTGGTGGCGAGCATGTCGAGTGCTTCTCCGAACTCGACACCACGGGTCTCGCGAACGAAGTCGTACACGTCGCCACCCTTGCCACAACCGAAGCAGTGATACAGCCCGCGCGCCCGATCGACCGACATCGAAGGCGTCTTCTCCTGGTGGAAGGGGCAGATGGCCATGTAAGAACGCCCCGACTTCTTCACTTGAGTGACTTCGGAGATCAAGTCGACGATGTCGGTCGCCTCACGAACCCGATCGATGTCACCACGCTCAGCCATGTCCGCCGATCATAAGGATGACCGGAGAGGAAAGTATCAGCCGGAGACGGCCACGAAGTCGATGCCCAGCAGTACTTCGTTGGTCACGTCTGCAACGTTGGGAACACTCGGTATCCCGATCTCGAACATGTCCCTCGTCACCTCGGTGGTCGCGGTCCCTGTGAGAGTGGACGCATTGACCACGGTGACGGTGGCATCGAAGGTGACCGGATGGGTATTGCCCTTGATCGTCAGGTCACCGATGAGGGTGAACTCGACCGAATCGCCTGTCGATGCCGCACCGTCGAGACCATCGATCGACGCGACCGACAGTGTCACCAGCTCGTTGGCGTCACTCCCCGAATCGAGGATTATCGGACCTCTGATCGCGCGATCGCGGCGATCGGTCCCCGTGGTGAGCGTTCTCGCATTGACCACGATGTCGGAGAACTCGGCCGATGAGAGGTCTGCGGGGTCCACCCGAACCTGACCCACCACCTGGTCGGTGACGCCCACGACATGGGTGGGACTGCCATTCAAGACCTCGTCGATCTCGAAGCGAACCTCGCTCTGTGTCTGATCGATGACAAAGGTGACAGGCCCTCCGCCCTCGTTGATCGTGGTGTCGGGAACATCCTGGGTGGATCCGGTCGATGTCGGGGTGGTCGTCCTCGCCAGTTCCGGGGTCGTTAAATCGGTCGTCGGCTCGCCGGAACCACCCGCGAACCAGAAGAGATAGGCGAATGCCGCACCGCCGACTGCGAGTACGCCTGCGATGACCCAACCGATGACCGAGCGTTTCATATGGGCCAGCCTCGATGTCGATGGCTCAATGCCACCTAAACCAGCTTCTCTCGGAGATAGCCCACCAGCTTGTCCATGGACACGCGGTCTTGGCTCATGGTGTCGCGGTCTCGAACAGTCGCCGCGTTGTCGTCCAACGACTCGAAGTCGACGGTCACGCAGTACGGGGTGCCGATCTCGTCCTGTCGGCGATAGCGTCTGCCTATCGACTGGGTGATGTCGAGCTCGACCATCCAATGTCGGCGCAACTCAGCGGCCAGCCGCTCGGCCGGCTCTATGAGCTCGTCCTTCTTCGACAGGGGCAAGACGGCCACCTTGTAGGGCGATAGCTGATGGCTGAGCTTGAGGACCGTGCGGGTCTCCCCGTTGACTTCCTCTTCGACGTAGGCATCGATGAGGAAGGCGAACGTCGTACGGGTGGCACCAGCCGCGGGCTCGATCACGTATGGGAAGAAGCGCTCGTTCGCCTCGGCGTCGAAATAGCGAAGATCTTCGCCCGAGTGCTCGGCGTGCTGCTTGAGGTCGAAGTCCGCCCGATTGGCTATCCCCTCCAGTTCGTCCCATCCCCAGGGGAAGAGGTACTCGACATCGGCCGTCCCGGACGAGTAGTGGCTGAGCTCATCAGACTCATGGTGACGCAGACGAAGATGCTCGGGGCTCATCCCCAGGTCCACATACCATTGGAATCTGGCATCGAGCCAGTATTTGAACCACTCTTCGGCCTCCTCGGGTGTGCAGAAGAACTCCATCTCCATCTGCTCGAACTCTCTGGTGCGGAAGACGAACTGGCCGGGGGTGATCTCGTTTCGGAAGCTCTTGCCGATCTGGGCGATCCCGAAGGGAAGCTTGAGCCGGTTGGTGCGTCGCACGTTCTCGTAGTTGATGAAGATGCCCTGTGCTGTCTCCGGGCGCAGATACACCAGATTCTCCTCCGACTCCACGGGACCCATGTGGGTTCGGAACATGAGATTGAATTCCATAGGCTCGGTGAACTCTCCCGACTTTCCGCAAGTGGGGCATTTGTCCGGGTTCTCCAGCTTGTCCAGTCGATGACGGGAGTTGCAGTTCCGGCATTCCACCATCGGGTCGGTGAAGACGTCTTCGTGTCCTGACGCCTGCCATACCTGACGGGCCTGGAGGATCGCCGAGTCGAGCCCGACGATATCGGAGCGCTCCTGGACCATCGACTTCCACCAGCTCGCCTTGACGTTGCGGAGCAACTCGACACCCAGAGGGCCGTAGTCATAAGCGGACCTCAGCCCGCCGTATATCTCGGAGGACTGGAATACGAAGCCCCTCTTCTTGGCGAGATTGGAGATGGTGTCGAGGGTCACTTCAGTCATGTGAAGCGGAAACGGTGGCTCACTCGGGCTGCTTAGTCAATCTGAGGGCAGATCCTCTGCCGCTCCGAACCGCCGCTCCCGGCCCTGATAGTCGACGACGGCGTCGACGAGCGCGTGGCGATCGAAGTCGGGCCAGAGGATGCCCGGGAAGTAGAACTCGGCATATGCCGCCTGCCATAGGAGGAAGTTGGAGAGTCGGTGCTCGCCGGATGACCGGATCACGAGGTCGACATCGGGCATCTCGGGCACGTAGAGGTTGGCGGCTATCGCGGCCTCGTCGATCTCCTCGGGTCTCGACCCGCACAGCCGGCGCGCCGCCTCGACGATCTCCCGACGAGAGCCGTAGTTGAAGGCGAACACCAGATGGAGGACGCCGTTGTCCTTCGTCAGGGCTTCGGCCTCGGCCATGTGCTTCCGATTGCGCTCGGGGATGCGGGGATCTGCCATATCCCCGGCGAACAACATCTGCACGCCCTGGGCGTGGAGATCGTCGCGACGGCGGGTGAGCAGATCTTCGTTGAACCACATCAGGAACTCGACCTCTTCGTCGGATCGTGACCAGTTCTCCGTCGAGAAGGTGAAAGCGGTCACCCATTCGATCCCCATTTCGAGCGCTCCCTCCACGGTGTCGAACAGCGCCTCCTCCCCGGCGAGGTGGCCCGCCGTCCGCGGTAGGCCACGCTGGTTGGCCCAACGGCCGTTGCCATCGAGGATGAGACCCACATGGGCAGGGATGCGCCCCATGTCTACCCGACTGAGGTCGAGGGTCACTCCATCACCGCCAGGGAGACGAGCTTGCGGTCGAGGTGATATTCGACAAATCGGCGGGCGATGCCCATGGCCTCCTTGGCATATGCGGTGTCCGAGGGTGGCAGCGACATCAGCTCCGAGCCGGCGAGTGCCGCGAGATACTCCGTCACCCCGCTGCGGAGACGCACCGCTCCGTCGACCTGACATGCGTCGCAGATCGACCCACCGCCAGCGAAAGAGAACCTATGGAGATCTTCCAATCTGCCACAACTCGCACACCGCAGCAGCGACGGGGCAACACCCACGACATCGGCAAGCTTGAGCAGGAATGATGTGATCAGATCAGGGCTGCGCACACCGGCCTCCAGAGTCTTCAACCCCCGCTGGAGCAAGAGGAAGAGTCGGATGGCTGCCTCCTCCTCTTGTGCCACCGCGTCGGCCGCCTCGACCATCGTCCCTGCGGCCACGACCGCGTCGAGGTCTCCACGCAGACGGGGAAAGGGCTCGAGAACGGCCACCTGCGTGATCGTGTCCAGGTTCCGCCCCTCGTAGAGGACCAGGTCGACGTGAGTGAATGGTTCGAGACGCCCGCCGAAGCGGCTCTTCGTCTTACGCACACCCTTGGCCACGGTGCGGATCTTCCCGTTGTTGGGGCTGAGGAGCACAACGACACGGTCGGCCTCTCCGAAGGGATAGGACCGGAGGACGATGCCCTGATCGTGGACGATGGCCATGGGTCGCACAGAGTATCGGGGCGGCCGCGTAGTCTCGGGGCATGCCGCGGCTCGACGACGAACAGATCAGGTCATTCACCGAGGACAACCCACAGTGGATGTGGTCCGACGACGAGATCACCCATACCTACGAGCTCGCCGACTTCAACGAGGCCATCGGCTTCGTCACCCGTGTGGCGTTGGCCGCGGAGAAGGCCAACCACCACCCGGACATCGACATCCGCTGGAACGAGGTGACGCTCACTCTCTCGACCCATTCGGAGGGCGGTCTCACCGAGAAGGACCTCGAGATGGCGAAGGTGGCAGACGAGTTGGCCTGACCGCAGCCGGGCAGGCAGAGTCGACTCGACGCCGGATCAGGTGAATCTGGGTGGGCGCTTCTCCTTGACGGCCGCCATTCCCTCGGCCGCATCATGGGTGTGGAATCCGAGGAACTCGTAGGCGACGGAGGCGTCGAATATGGGGTATGCCATGCGCAGCCAGTGATTCAGGGTGTGCTTGGTGAAGCTCATTGCCTCCGACGGGCCGGCGGCGAGTCTCGTCGCCAGATCCAGGGTGAACTGCGCCAGATCGTCGTCGTCGACGACTTTGGCCACCAGGCCGATCCGCTCAGCCTCCTCACCGGTCAACGGCTCATTCGTCATCAGGTAGTACTTCGCCTTGGCCATGCCAACCAAGAGTGGCCAGATGACGGCAGCGTGGTCGCCGGCGGTGACACCGATGTTGGTGTGCCCGTCGATGATCCGGGCTGCCCTCCCCGCCACCGGGATGTCCGCCATCAGGGCCGCCGCCAGCCCGGCTCCCACAGCCGGCCCGTTTATCGCGGAAACGATCGGCTTGGAGCATTCGATGATGTTCCTGACCAGCTCGCGAGCCTCCTTCAAGACCCGACGGTGGGCGGTCTCATCACCCATGATCTCCTCGATCATCTCGTAGGCGCCGCCGGCGGAGAACGCCCGCCCCCTGGCCTGGAGCAATACTGCGCGAACGTTCGAACAGCGGTCGACCTCCGGCCACAGCTCGACGAGCTCACGATGGCCCACGGTGGTCACGGCGTTGAGTCGCGGCTCGTTGCCCAGGGTCACCACCAGCACCCCGTCATCCAACATCTCGAGGTTCAGGTATTCGTAGCGCTCGGTGTCCATCACCTGACGGTAGAGCAATGGCGATAATCGGCGCATGAGGTACGTAGACAAGTGCGTCCTGGTGACAGGGGCTGCGTCGGGCATCGGGGCCGCCACTGCGAGGAGACTCACCGCTGAAGGTGCTTTGGTGGCAGCTATCGACATCGACGCCGAGGGGGTGTCCATCGTGGCCGACGAGGTCGGTGGGATGTCGATTGCCATCGACCTGAGCGATCTCGAAGGGCTTCCCGCGGTCGTGGAAGACGTCGTCGGCGAGGTGGGCTCGCTGGACGTCTTGGTCAATTGCGCAGGATGGGACAAGGCAATGCCCTTCGTCGCGACAGATCGGGACTTCTGGCGCAGAGTCGTCGACGTCAACCTCCTCGGTCCGATCGCTCTGACCCACGCCGTCCTCCCCCACATGCCCGACGGCGCTGCGATCGTCAACGTCTCATCCGACGCGGGACGCGTCGGGTCGAGCGGCGAGGTCGTCTACTCGGGAGCGAAGGCAGGTGTGATCGGGTTCAGCAAGGCGCTCGCTCGCGAGGTTGCCGCCCGAGGAATTCGTGTCAACGTCGTCGCACCAGGCCCGACCACCACGCCCTTCCTCGAGCGCTTCGATGAGACGGGAAAGCTGGCGGCCGCCATGGAGCGACAGACACCACTGAAGAAGCTGGCCACGGCAGAAGACGTGGCGTCGGCGATCGCCTTCCTCGGATCAGACGACGCGGGGCACATCACCGGGCAAGTGCTCTCTGTGTCCGGTGGCCTAACCATGGTCTGAGCTCCTCACAGAGAGGCGTCGCTTCGGCTCCCGGTCTCGAGGTCGCAGATCAGAGCTCTTCGAAGCCCAACCGGTCGAGGAGCTGGGGCGACCTCTGCCAGTCTTTCTCGACCTCGACATGGAGCATGAGGTTGACCTTGGTCCCAAGGAGGGATTCGAGCTCCGTGCGCGCCTCGGTCCCGACCGTCTTCAACAATCCCCCGCCTCTGCCGATCACGATGCCCTTCTGGCTGTTCCTCTCGACGATCACGTCGGCGGAGATGTCGAGGACCCCATCCGCTCTCTGCTCCATGTCATCGACCCGGACCACCAGGGCATGTGGAAGCTCGTCGCGGAGACGGTCCAGGAACTTCTCCCTGACGATCTCTCCGATCACCATGATTTCCGGCTGGTCGGTCAGCATCTCCTCCGGGTAGTACTGGGGGCCCTCGGGCAGACGGCTCACGATCTCGGCGATCAAGCCGTCGACCCCGTCCCCATCGGCCGCCGAGATCGGGAAGTACTGCTCGAAGGGCCATTCCGCGGCCTCCACGAGACGAGTCACGGTCTCCTCGCGGCGCGCCTTGTCGATCTTGTTCACCGCGACCACCACATCGGCCTCGGCCTCGATGAGACGTTCGGCGATCAGACGATCCCCTGGCCCAACCGGCATGGTCGCATCCACCAAGAAGACGACGACATCGGCCTCGGCGAGAGACCTGTAGACCATCGAATTGAGACGGGAGCCGAGAACGGTGCGTGGCTTGTGTAGACCAGGTGTGTCGACGAGCACGATCTGATAACCGTCTCCGTTCACGACCCCCCGGATCGTGTTTCGTGTGGTCTGGGGTCTGGTCGAGGTGATGCTGACCTTGGACCCGACCATCTGGTTCACCAAGGTGGACTTGCCGACGTTGGGCCGACCGACCACAGCGGCGAACCCCGATTTCACGTGCTCTCGGCCCGCTCCGAGATGGCGACCATGAGCTCCGACACACGCCGACCCTGCATGCGGGTTACGGTCAGGGCCAGCTCCTCGAAAGTGAACACCTCGCCCTCTTCAGGGACGCGCTCGGCGATCCCGAGAACGAGGCCACCCACCGTATCGCCTTCGTAGTCGAGCGGAGCCTCGACCTCCGTCACCTTGAACAGCTCGTCTGCGGGGAGACGGGCATCGACCCACCACCCGTCGTCGAGGGCGACGATCAGGTCTTCGTCCGAGTCGGTCTCGTCGGCGATCTCACCGACGAGCTCCTCGAGCAGATCCTCGATGGTGACCAGCCCGGAGACGTCTCCGTACTCGTCGACGACGATGACCTGGTGGGTGTGGGTGTCCTGCATCTCGCCCAGCAAGGAGGCGGCCAATTTCGTCTCGGGCACGAATTCCACCGGGCGCATCACCTCGGCGACGGACCGAGGCCGGTCCTCGGCATCGGTGAGCATCCGCAGCAGGTCCTTGACGATGACCATCCCCACCACGTCACCGTCCGAGGTGACGGGCACGCGGGAGAAGCCCTCGTCGGTCGATATGCCGATCAACTCCTCGATCGAGCCCGTCACGGGGATCGTGATCATGTCAGGGCGCGGTGTCATCACCTCTCGCACGATCGTCTCACTGAACTCGAGCACCGAGTCGATGAGCTCTCGCTCGTGCTCGTCTGCCTCTTCGTCGTGCTCCTCGAACTGCTCGTCGTCGCCGTTTTCCACGTCGGGTAGGAGGTCGTTGGCCCAGTCGCCGATTCGCACGGACTGCCGAAGGATTGTGTGTGACCTGTAGGCCAGACCTTCAGGATCGAGACGCCCCAGCCGACGTGGGATCAGGTCGCCCAGCAGGAAGGAGCAGATGGCGACGGCTCCGGCCACGGCCAACGTGGCCGCTCCTTCGGTGCCCCCGACGAGCACTGCCGTGGCGAGGACGGCTGCCACGATCATGAACGCCGAGGCCACGACACCCACTGCCGGGGCGATCGCCTCGCGATTTTCGAGGAGAGCCGCAACCGTCTCCGCACCCGCCACGTCATCGGAGGCGTCGCGGAGGGCGTCTGCGCGCGGGACCCTGGTGATGGCGGTTCCGGCGCTCCTCAGCCAGGCGGCGAAGAGCAGGAAGAGCGCGGCCAGTGTCAACGCCAGCGCGGTCATCGGCGCGTCCTCCCGATCTTGGCGAGGAGCTGTCGCTCGCGCTCCTCCATCCGCTCGGCGTCTTCGTCTGCCTCGTGGTCGTAGCCGAGGAGATGGAGAATTCCGTGAGTCACCATCAGGGCCATCTCGTCCTCGAAGGTGACACCGAACTGACCGGCCTGGCGCCGCACATAGCCAGGGGCGATCACGACATCTCCCAGCATCAAGGGCGGGCCGTGTGGGTCGGTGTCGGGGACCAGGCCCGGCAACAGCTCTTCGACGGGGAAGGCGAGGACGTCGGTCGCTCCGTCACGATCGAGGAACCGCTGGTTGTACGAAGCGATCTCTTTCTCGTCCACGAACAGCAGCGTCACCTCAGCGTCCGGGGGATAGCCCTCTTCGGCCATGACCATCTCGGCCAGGGCGTGCAGGTCGGCGAGGTCGAAGTTGTCGGTCTGCTCGTCGGCAACGAACACACTCACGAGGGGCCAATGCCCTTCGGACTGGAAGGTTCATCCATCAGCTGCCGGGGAAGTTCGGGTACGCGATGCGCTGATGGTAATGGCCAACGAGGGACTCGAGGAAGGCCTGCCTTATCTTGGAGATCTCGCCGAGGGTCAGAGGCGACTCGGAGAGTTGGCCATCCTCCAGTTTCTCGTCCATGACCC